>JBQGEN010000491.1:0-1697 GCA_052039615.1 Sideroxyarcus sp.
TTAAGCAATCGTCAAGTGGCGAGAAACGATCGGCAGTCGTAATGCTGGCCTCTGAATGTCTTTAATTGGCAATTCTCAAGCAAGGGGTGGGATATCCGACCTGAATTGCAAGGCGCTGCCAGGCAGGCAGGTCTAACTGCACTCACTCGACTTATGAGGTCAGAGTCTAATAGCTGATCTTGGGCTGAAGCTTGCGGGCCTGCTCGATCAGTTGCTCCACCGATCTTTCGGAGGGCAGAACACGGACGAGTTTACGTTTCGTGTTCACGTCTTTCATGTTCTGGGCGAGCCGCGCCGGATTGCGGTGGGCAAGTTCGCGCACCGTGGTCACGCCGGCCGCGCGCACCAGGCCGACCTTGGCCTTGCCCATGCCGGGAATGCGCATGTAGTCGGAAAAATTCGCCCATTCGAGCAGTTGCTGCTCGCTGATGCCGGTCTTCGCCGCAAGCGCCTTGCGTCCTTTCACCGTACGGGCGGCTTCCAGCAGCGCATCCGTGGTGCGAATGCCCAACGATTTCAGCTTTGACGCAGAGTAGGCGGTCAAGCCGTCGATCTCGGAAAGGGGATAAGTCATGATACCAGATGGAAATGAATGTGCCCGGGTCGAATATGTTCGTCAGTGTCCGCGTTAGGCGAACTGGCTGAGGCCCGGCGTCCCTGAAATGATTTCGCCCATTTGATCCGCTCCGATTTTGTCGCGGCCGAACCTGAAAAGTTCACGCGCCACGCTCTGAATCTCATTCATGCTCAGGCCAAGCGCCATCAGCCTGGTGCCGACCGCCATCAAGCCTCCGCCCATCAGCCTCGACAGGCCGCCGCTGCTGCTGGAAGCTGCAATCGCAGCTTCCGCGCCTGGAATTTGGTCGATCAGGGCCTGAACCTTTTCGGAGGGACCCTCGTTACGGAGAAAACCGAGAACGATGCCGATGGTTTTTTCAGCGACAGCGCTATCGATGCCGGCCTTGGAGGCCAGCCGTCCTACCAGTTCATCCATATATTGCCCCGTCCCCAACCAGCCGTTTAACGGGCCGCTTGCTGAAAATTGATCTTGAGCGCCTACGTTCTTAAATACAAGCGACCAGGGCAGTCTTGATTCGAGATCGCGGTGCAAGTGTTGCAACAATGCAAGAGTGAATTCCGGATTCACGCAGACTTATTGCGCTGCGTTCTCGATTTCTTCGCCGAAGGTTGAAGAAAAGGATGAGAAATGCGCGCGTTGAGGCGAGCGAACGCTCACGTATTCGCCTCTGAAGGTTTCAATCGGCGGCCAGGATGCGATATGATTGCCAACCAAATCTCCCCGATGCGCGCGAAGAGGCGATGCGATGACCTCCGATAACAAGATGGCCGATACCGACAAGAAGATTTTCATCGGAAAGGGCGATGAGACGGCCTGGCTGACGCTCGCGCTCGCCAATCGGCATGGGCTTGTCACTGGTGCGACCGGCACCGGAAAAACCGTGTCGCTGCAAATCATGGCGGAGGGCTTTGCCCGCGCCGGTGTTCCCGTATTCGCAGCCGATATCAAGGGCGACCTGTCCGGAATTGCCGAGGTCGGCGAGGCCAAGGACTTCATCCTCAAGCGCGCCGGCGAGATGGGCCTCAAATTTCAGCCGGACCAGTTCTCGACTGTGTTCTGGGACGTGTTCGGCGAGCAGGGACATCCGGTCCGCGCCACCGTCACCGAGATGGGCCCG
>JBQGEN010000492.1:0-2796 GCA_052039615.1 Sideroxyarcus sp.
TCAAGCACTAAATACAAATTATTTTCGAATTGACTTGAAAAACTCGCGCCAATCATCAAATATGCAACTGAGCATGTGGCGAGAATGATAACGATGGCAACCAGGCAAGAAAACGTAAACCTGCTGGAGCGCAGCAAAACCAAGCCGCCCAAGCTCTACAAGGTGATTCTGATCAATGACGATTTCACCACCATGGAGTTCGTGATCGAGGTGTTGCGATCCTTTTTTTCGATGAGCCTGGAACGCGCGACGCAAGTGATGCTCCAAATACACAACGAGGGTTCAGCCGTATGCGGCGTATACCCCAAAGACATCGCCGAAACCAAGGTCTCACAAGTATCGGCGTTTGCAACGCAGCACGGGCATCCTTTACGATGCCACACGGAGGAAAATTAATATGATCGCGCAAGAACTGGAAGTCAGCCTGCATCTGGCATTCGTGGAAGCCCGCCAGAAACGGCACGAGTTCATCACCGTCGAGCATCTGTTGCTGGCGATGCTGGACAATCCATCGGCGGCGCACGTGTTGCGCGCCTGCGGCGCGGATATCGAGGAGCTGCGCGCCGTGCTGGTGCAGCATATCGAGACCCATACCCCGGTTGTCCCGGGCACGGGCGAAGTGGACACCCAGCCCACGGTCGGTTTCCAGCGCGTGATCCAGCGCGCCATCCTGCACGTGCAATCCACCAACAAGAAGGAAGTGACTGGGGCGAACATCCTGGTCGCGCTGTTCGGCGAGAAAGAGTCGCACGCAGTGTATTTCCTCAACCAGCGCGCCATCACCCGCCTCGACGTGGTGAATTACATCGCGCACGGCGTCAACCGGGCGGCCGAAGCGCAGCCGGCCGTGCAGAAGACCGCTAACGAAACGGATACCGAGCAGGAGAGCAACAACGACAGTTCGCTCAAGAACTACACTCTGGACCTCAATGCGCATGCACTGGCCGGCAAGGTCGATCCGCTGATCGGGCGCGACATGGAACTGGAGCGCGTGATCCAGACACTGTGCCGCCGCCGCAAGAACAATCCGCTGCTGGTGGGCGAAGCGGGCGTGGGCAAGACTGCCATCGCCGAGGGTCTGGCGCGCCACATCGTCGAAGGCGACGTACCAGACATCCTGAAGGACGCGCATGTGTATGCGCTGGACATGGGCGCCCTGCTGGCCGGGACCAAGTATCGCGGCGATTTCGAGCAACGCCTGAAAGCCGTATTGAAGGAACTGAAGGACGCCCCCAATGCGGTTCTGTTCATCGACGAGATACATACCCTGATCGGTGCAGGTGCCGCTTCCGGCGGAACCATGGACGCCTCCAACCTGCTCAAGCCGGCCCTGTCCAGCGGCCAGCTGAAATGCATAGGCGCGACCACCTACCAGGAATACCGCGGCATCTTCGAAAAGGATTCCGCGCTGTCGCGCCGCTTCCAGAAGGTCGACGTGTCCGAGCCTTCGGTGGAACAGACCATCGAGATCCTGAAGGGCCTGAAGTCACGCTTCGAGGAGCACCACAGCATCAAATTCAGCGCCGCCGCCCTCACCAGCGCCGCCGAGTTGTCCGCGCGCTTCATCAACGACCGTCACCTGCCGGACAAGGCCATCGACGTGCTGGACGAGGCCGGTGCGGCGCAGCGCATCCTGCCGAAATCCAAGCAGAAGAAGGTCGTCGGCAAGCATGAGATCGAGGAGATCATCGCCAAGATCGCCCGCATCCCGGCGCGCACCGTGTCGCACGACGACCGCAACGCGCTGAAGAACCTCGACCGCGACCTGAAGGCCACCGTGTTCGGCCAAGACAAGGCCATCGATGCCCTCACCCGCTCCATCAAGATGTCGCGCAGCGGCCTCGGCAATCCGCAGAAGCCCATCGGCAGCTTCCTGTTCTCCGGCCCCACCGGCGTCGGCAAGACCGAAGTCGCGCGCCAGCTCGCCTTCATCATGGGCATGCCGATACACCGTTTCGATATGTCCGAATACATGGAACGTCATGCCGTGTCGCGCCTGATCGGCGCACCGCCCGGCTATGTCGGTTTCGACCAGGGCGGCCTGCTCACCGAAGCCATCAGCAAACAGCCGCATTGCGTGCTGCTGCTGGACGAGATCGAGAAGGCGCACCCGGATATCTTCAACATCCTGCTGCAGGTGATGGACCACGGAACGCTCACCGATAACAACGGGCGCAAAGCCGACTTCCGCAACGTCGTCATCATCATGACCACCAACGCGGGCGCGGAAAACCTGAACAAGACACAGATCGGCTTCACCAAGGCCTCTTCCTTGGTCGGTGACGAGATGGTCGACATCAAGAAGATGTTCACCCCGGAGTTCCGCAACCGTCTGGACGCCATCGTCTCCTTCGCCCCGCTGTCGAAGGAAGTCATCCTGCGCGTGGTGGACAAGTTCCTCATGCAGCTGGAAGAGCAGTTGCACGAGAAGAAGGTGGATGTCGACTTCACCGAGGCACTCAAGGACTACCTCGCCGAACACGGCTTCGATCCGCTCATGGGCGCCCGCCCGATGGCGCGCCTGATCCAGGACACCATCCGTTCCGCGCTTGCCGACGAGCTACTGTTCGGCAAGCTGGCGAACGGCGGCAAGGTCACGGTGGACGTGAAGGATGGCAAGGTGGTGCTGGAGTTTGAAGAAGAGGAAGTAGTCGCCTAACTCGAGTTCACAAAGTGGAAGAATTTGAATGCCAGAATTGCGGCAAGAGATCCAAAATACACGTAGATATTCCGAATCTTCTTCGTCTCCAACTTTTGCTGATTCTCTTTTACATACCTTCCGACAAGGTTTGTCCT
>JBQGEN010000493.1:0-1940 GCA_052039615.1 Sideroxyarcus sp.
AGTTGTAGCCGTTCCACGGCATGAACGCGATCATCATGTTCTGGCCCAGCGCCAATTCGCCCATGTCGGTCGATGCACCGTCGGCCACCACGTCGCCGCGAGCGATCACATCGCCCACGCGCACCAGCGGACGCTGGTTGAGGTTGGTGTTCTGGTTGGAACGGGTGTACTTGGTCAGGTTGTAGATGTCCACACCGACTTCACCGGCCACGGTCTCGTCGTCGTTGACGCGCACCACGATACGGCCGGAATCCACGTAGTCCACGCGACCGCCGCGCCAGGCCTGCACGGCCGTGCCGGAGTCGACCGCAACGGTGCGCTCGATGCCGGTACCGACCAGCGCCTTCTCGGCACGCAGCACGGGGACTGCCTGGCGTTGCATGTTGGCACCCATCAACGCGCGGTTCGCGTCATCGTGTTCCAGGAACGGGATCAGCGAGGCGGCCACCGACACCACCTGTGCCGGCGCAACGTCCATGTATTCCAGCTTGTCCGGCTCGGCCAGCACGAATTCGTTGTGCTGACGCGCGGACACGATGTCGTTGGTGAAGTGGCCCTTCTTGTCCAGTTCTGCGTTCGCCTGAGCGATGGTGAACTTGCCTTCTTCGATGGCGGACAGGTAATCCACGTCGTCGGTGGCGCGGCTCTTCACCACGCGGCGATACGGTGTTTCGATGAAGCCGTATTCGTTGGTGCGCGCATACAGCGCCAGCGAGTTGATCAGGCCGATGTTCGGACCTTCCGGTGTCTCGATCGGGCACACGCGGCCATAGTGGGTCGGGTGCACGTCGCGCACTTCGAAGCCGGCGCGTTCGCGTGTCAAACCGCCAGGTCCAAGCGCGGAGATACGACGCTTGTGCGTGACTTCCGCCAGCGGGTTGGTCTGGTCCATGAACTGCGACAGTTGTGACGAACCGAAGAACTCCTTCACCGCAGCCGAGATCGGCTTGGCGTTGATCAGGTCGTGCGGCATCAGGTTGTCCGCCTCGGCTTGGCCCAAGCGTTCCTTGACGGCGCGCTCGACGCGAGCCAGACCGGTGCGGAACTGGTTCTCGGCCAGTTCGCCCACGGCGCGCACGCGACGGTTACCCAGGTGATCGATGTCGTCAATCTCGCCGCGGCCGTTGCGCAACTCGACCAGGATGCGGATCACTTCCACGATGTCCTCGTTGGACAGAGTGACCGCGCCGGTCAACTCCTCGCGGCCTACGCGGCGGTTGAACTTCATGCGGCCCACTGCGGACAGGTCATAACGCTCTTCGTGGAAGAACAGTCCGTTGAACAGCGCTTCCACTGCGTCTTCGGTAGGCGGCTCGCCGGGACGCATCATGCGAGAGATCGCCACGCGCGCGGTCCACACATCGGTGGTCTCGTCGGTGCGCAGGGTCTGCGAGATGAAGCCGCCCTGATCCAGATCATTGGTATACAGCGTGTTGATCTTGGCTACGCCGGCTGCTTCCAGCTTGGCCAGCAGGGTCTCGGTGATCTCGTCGTTGGCATTGGCGATGATCTCGCCGCTGTCCTTGTCCACGACATTGTGCGCCAGCACGCGGCCAACCATGAAATCCTCGCCCACGGTCAGTTTGTCGATACCCGCTTCCTGCATCTCGCGGATATGGCGCACGGTGATGCGCTTGTCCTTGGCGACGATGAGCTTGCCGCCCTTGCCTTCGATGTCGAAGCGCGCGATTTCGCCGCGCAAGCGCTCAGGCACCACCTCGAACTGGATCCCCTTCTTGCCGAAGTGGAAGGTATCGAAGTTGAAGAACATCTGCAGAATCTGCTCCGGTGTATAACCGAGCGACTTCAACAGGATGGTCACCGGCATCTTGCGGCGACGGTCGATACGGAAATACACGAAGTCCTTGGCGTCGAACTCGAAGTCCAGCCAGGAGCCGCGGTAGGGGATCATGCGCGCCGCGTAGAGCGTGCGCAGCACC
>JBQGEN010000494.1:0-4267 GCA_052039615.1 Sideroxyarcus sp.
ACCTCGGCTGCATCGGCCAGTTCGTTCAGCGTGGCGACACGCTCCTTGTACAGGCCGGCGACGGCAGCGAGGGCGGGGCTGTCGGAAACCTTGATGCCGCGCCCTTCGAGGCGCGGGCGCACCATGTCCGCCAGACGGTCGTTGTCGGTCAACTTCATGTAGTGGTTGTTCAACCAGTTCAGCTTTTCGGTGTTGAACTGCGCGGCCGAGGGTGTGATGTGGTCGAGGTCGAACCACTGGCAGAACTGCTCGACCGAGAAGACTTCCTCGTCGCCATGCGACCAGCCCAGACGAGCGAGGTAGTTGATGACAGCTTCGGGCAGATAGCCATCCTCGTCATACTGCATGACGCTCACCGCGCCGTGGCGCTTGGACAGCTTGGTGCCGTCGTCGCCCAGGATCATCGACAGGTGCGCGTATTGCGGCACGGTCGCGCCCAGCGCCTTGAGGATGTTGATCTGGCGCGGGGTGTTGTTGACGTGGTCGTCGCCACGGATCACATGGGTGATCTTCATGTCCCAGTCGTCCACCACCACGCAGAAGTTGTAGGTCGGCGTACCGTCGCCGCGCGCGATGATGAGGTCGTCGAGCTCGCTGTTCTCGAACACGATCTGGCCCTTGACGAGGTCGTTCCATGCAGTCGCGCCCGACTGCGGCGTCTTGAAGCGCACCACGGGCGTGATGCCTTGCGGCGGTGTCGGTAATGTCTTGCCCGCTTCGGGACGCCAGCGTCCGTCGTAACGCGGCTTTTCGCCGCGTGCGCGCTGCGCTTCGCGCAAAGCGTCCAGTTCTTCGGGAGTCATGTAGCAGTAATAGGCATGCCCTGCATCCAGCATCTGCTGGATGACTTCCTTGTAGCGCGGCATACGCCGCATCTGATAGAAAGGGCCTTCGTCGTAGTTCAGGTTGAGCCAGTCCATGCCGTCCAGGATGGCCTGTACCGCTTCCGGCGTAGAGCGCTCCACATCGGTGTCCTCGATGCGCAGGATGAAGGTGCCGCCGTGCTTGCGCGCATAGGCCCAGGAGAACAGCGCGGTGCGAGCGCCGCCGATGTGCAGGTATCCGGTGGGGCTGGGGGCGAAACGGGTGCGGACGGTCATGTGGCTTTCCTGATTTGGGGCGTGAAATGAAGGGGCGCATTCTACGACAGAAGGCGAAATGCGATCAAGAAATTGACCTTGGATAGTGTCTATGATTAAATGCGCGCCCTCGATTGGGCGGTTAGCTCAGCGGTAGAGCACTGCCTTCACACGGCAGGGGTCACTGGTTCGAACCCAGTATCGCCCACCAATCGATTCAAGCAGTTCCATCACTCTCAAAAAACCATCCAAGGCAAGATGACCAAGCTTCGGTCTTCTCACCCTTCATGGCAACGTAATTCCCAACGGCAGAACGGCAAGCTTAAATGCTTGGTAGGCTGGTTGCGCAGAAGCAATAGACTGAATAGTCGCACCGAGTACATTAAACATCGTCAGGAGCTTCGTATTGTTAGGAGATTCCGCCGCCATCTGCGCGGCGCATTCGTCGGCAATTTCCAAGAATTCGTGCCTTTGTTGTTCTTCGAGGGACGACGCAGTGGAAATAGCATCGCGCACCTGCTGTAACGCATTTGACAGTGCCGCGCGATCCTCCATTCCAAGGTTCTGCACTACGTTCGCAACTGCATTAGCGCCCGTTTGAACAGAACCAACAGTCCCGTAGAAATTGTAGGTATGCGCCGTGGCGTTGGTGCCTTGTATAGAATTTGAGGCGGACAGCGAATCGACGTAAAGATCAATTTCGATGTCATGTTTTGCCAAGACGGTACGATGTGCCTCATCCAGTGTTACCGGTATATTGAGGAGTCCAATTTGCCTAACCAGCGACTGCAACCGGGAATTGAGTTCGGAAAATGTCTCGCCGATTCTTCTGTGCATCTCCGCTTTTAGGTCATCCCGCAGGGTATCCGGCAACGGACTACCAAGGATCGTGTGAACACGACACAGGCTCTGCCAAGCCAGAACCGCCCTCACGTCTAGTTCGCGTTCATGCGCCTGCTGATTCATGACGACGTGATTGCCCGAGCGGAACATTCCGCGTGCCGCCGCCTGTGCGTCTGCTTGTCTTAATTCCCGTTCAAACAGCCGCTTGCGCTCGTCCACCTTGACTCTGTACAGCGCTTCGAATCTAGATCGCATTGTCGGATCAAGCATGTAACAAATCCTTTAATGATGGGTACGCCCAGTTCGGTATTGAAGCATAACTAAGTCCCCAAGCGTTAGTTCCGGATGTTCCTCCAAGGCGCTTCACACCACTTAAGTAGCCAATTTGTCATTACTGCTGAGTCTAAAGCGTGATAAGAGCCTTTAACCTGTTGAACAACTTTCATCATCGATTTCTGTCTTCATTTTTTTCTGGCGTGATCAGAACCTGAGCATTCTGGCATCGCCCGGCCGTTTTGAACGTCTACCGGTGCGCCAGGTTTCAAATTTACCGCTTGCGTGACTCTGCCACCGACCACGCCGAATGGACTGGGGGTTTTACCTTATGGCCTTTTCCACTCGCGGTGTGCATGCTGTTGCAGTCAATATCTCAGCACAGTTCCAATCACCTTGAGCATGGGGGTGCAACATGAACAAAACTATCGGATTTATCGGTCTGGGAAGAATGGGGGAACCCATGGCGCGCAATCTCCTGCGCGCCGGTTACAAGTTGCGCGTGTACAACCGCACCTCGGTGAAAGCGCAGGCGTTGGCCGGCGAGGGGGCCGAGGTCGTGGCGACACTGCGGGACGTCGTCGCGCCGGATGGTGTCGTGGTCTCGATGGTTGCCAACGACCATGCGCTGGAAGAGGTGGTGTATGGAGATAACGGCATCGGGAAAGTGCTTGGAGCAGGCGGCGTGCATATTTCCATGAGCACTGTGTCGCCTCAGATCGCGCAAAAGCTTTCCGCCTTTTATCAGAAACAGGGCGCAAACTATCTGGCGGCTCCGGTATTCGGTCGCCCGGACGCAGCTGCCGCAAAGAAACTCTGGATCTGCATGGCGGGCGATGCCAAGTCCAAGGAACGGGCGCGCCCGATACTGGAAGCACTCGGGCAGCAAATATTCGATTTCGGGGAAAAGCCGGAAGCTGCGAACGTGGTGAAACTGGCAGGCAACTTCCTCATTGGCTCAGCCATCGAGGCGATGGCCGAAGCGTTTACCTTCGCCGAAAAGAATGGCGTTTCTCGCGAGAAGGTCTCTGACGTGTTCAGCCAGACTTTCCTGGCCTGTCCCATCTACCAAAACTACGGCAAGGTAATCGCCTCGCAGGAATATCAGCCTGCCGGGTTCAAGCTCAGCCTGGGCTTGAAAGACATGAATCTCTTGAACAGCGTTGCGGCAACGAGCCTGACGCCGATGCCGTTGGGCAACCTGCTGCAGGAGCGGTTGCTGTCTGCCATGTCCAAGGGACGGGCGGATATGGACTGGACGGCGCTGGCGATCGGGGCTTCTGAAGATGCCGGCCTTCCAAGAGCAACTCCCGGAAGTGAACAGGCCAAACCGCAGGGACTATATCCGGCCCAATGAGGCTCGATTCTGGCTGCGTGAGGCGCAGAGGGGACCATGGGCATCCCTGGATAAACCCATTCAAGTCTTCCACATTGCCATTTGACATAATATACATTATGCGCACAGACGACCAACCCAAGCTGGAATGGTTGGCGGTATGGTTTCGCATTTTACATTCCCGCAATTAGCTGCCGCAGCCCTCTCGGCGGCCTGCTTCTCGGTCGGTCGCCAGCTCGGAAAGTTCGGGTCGTATGTAATACCCGAACTTTGTCTAGCGGGCGGGACTGGAAAATCCACCCCAAAACCTGCCGCAAGCCTTATGGCTCGCGGCTTCCTGCGATTCCGCTCCGCAAAAAATACTGTTCCATGTTTGCACCAAGTTCAGGGGGTGCACCATGCGTGATTCAGCGAGCCAGACCCAAGGGGTTGATTTTGACTTTGGCACTAGCCCGCATGGGCTGTCGGCAGAGCCTCACCAGACCGGCGAGGAAGCCCGCCAAGCGGCTGCGCCCGATTCTCTGGCAGACGGGGTTGGGGTTACCCAGTCGGCGCAGGCCGCGCCGCGCTCTGGCGCGGCGGGCGGCCAGCCGACCAGCCTCACCTTCACCTTCACCGAAGAACAGCGCAGCGCGGTGGCCTACGCCCTGCTGAATGAGATTTGTCGGATTGAAGAGAGCGACGAAGCCCAGCACCCCGAGCTTCTGGAGGTAATCCACTACCTGTCGGGCGCTCG
>JBQGEN010000495.1:0-2016 GCA_052039615.1 Sideroxyarcus sp.
CCGAAGCGTTTCATGGCGAACAGGGCCATTCCCCGTATGGCCTCACGGGCGGCGGCGTCTCCGAAGAGCGCGACCATCGAGGCGATTCCCTTCAGGGCGAAGACCACCACGGAGTAAGGTTCCCAGCCCGTCCTCCCCTGCGAATGAGCGTGACGCAGGACCTTGAACTGTCGCCGGGAGTAGAGGTCCGCCATTTCATCCTGCAACCCTTCCATGCTGCCGATCACTTCGTCCTTCAACGGGTGGTCGAAGTCCTCCAGCTCCTTGTAGCTGCCCTGGAAAGCGATCCGTCGCTCGTAGAGGACGAGAATTCGGTTGGAAATGAAAAATACATCGGGAATCTCGTGGCTGACGAGGATCGCGGTGAAGCCCAATTTTCTCTGGTACTGAGCGATCATGCCCAGGATGGCGTTTCTCCGGAGGGGGTCTTGTCCGGAGGTCGGTTCGTCAAAAAGGACAATCTGGGGGTCGGTGACCAGGGCCCGCGCCAGGGCCACGCGCTTCTGCATGCCTCCGGAGAGTTCCGAGGGGTACCTGCGGGCCGCCTCGCCCAGCTCCGTCTGTTCGATTCTCGCCATGACCCGCCGGTCGATTTCCGCCTTGTCCAGGTTCGTCGTCTCCCGGAGGGGGAGGGCGATGTTCTCCTGCACGGTCAGGGAGTCGAAGAGCGCGTTGTCTTGGAACATGTAGCTGATCCGACCCAAGACGGTCTCGATCTCCTTCCTCTTCATCGTGGAAACCGGTCTTCCCCGGAACAGGATCGTGCCCTCGTCGGGCCTGAGGAGCCCGACGATATGCTTGAGCAGGACGCTCTTGCCCGAACCGCTGAGCCCGACGATCGTCGTGACCTGCCCCTCGTAAATCTGCAGACCGACGTCCTCGAGTACGGTCCGGTCACCGAAGCGCTTGCTCACGTTCCTGAATTCGATCAGCGGTGTTTCCATGGGCATTCCTTCAGAGGAGTAGCGAGGTCACGACATAGTCGGACAGCAGGATCAGCACACAGGAAAGCACGACGGCCGACGTGGTGGAAAGACCCACGGCCTTGGCGCCGTGGCTGTCCGTACGCATGTGGGCAAAATAGCCTTGAAAGCAACAGACGGTGGAGACGACGACGGCGAAGACAACCGCCTTGATCAAGCCGTGGACGAGATCCTCCAGCTCCAGGCTGGACTGGACCCGGAAGACGTACGTGCCGGAGTTTGCCCCCATGATCATGACTCCCGAAACGTATCCTCCGACGATGCCGATGAGGTCGAACAGGGCGGTGAGCACCGGGAAACTGATGATCGCGGCGGCGATCCGGGGGCTGACGAGGTATCGAAGCGGATCGATGCGCATGGTGGCGAGGGCGTCGACCTGCTCGGAGATGCGCTGGATACCGATCTCCGCGGTGATGGCCGAACCCGCCCGGGCCGCAATCATGATGGCGGCAAGAACGGGGCCCAGTTCCCTTACGAGAGACAGGGCCACGATCGACCCGAGATACCCCTGCGCGCCGACTCGCACCAGGGCGCTCGAGATCTGGAGGCCGAGGACCATGCCCGTGAACAGGCCGACGAGCAGGATGATCGGGCAGGATCGTGCGCCGATGGAATAGACCTGTTGGACGATCTTGGAGAACTGTTTGAGCCGGAAGATCTTCAGAGACGCCAGCAGGAAGAAGATCACCGCGGCGCCGGAATCGGCGATCCAGCGGATCGCCGACCTTCCGAAGGCGGCGAACGGACCCGATACGAATGCTCCGAGCCCTCGTCCCGCCTCGCCCTTCCTGCTCCAAAGCCTCATGTGTTCCTCAGACCGCCGATACCGGGGACATCGTTGCCTCCACGACAACCTGTCAGATCTTGAATGGGAGAGGCGCCGCTGCCCGCTCGATGCTTGTGCCCCTTCCCCTTGCCGCTCTCGTCTGTGCCGGCCATGAGCAGCACAAGACGTGCCAAACTCGCTGGTCTCGCCGAAAATGCGACAAACTGGGAGGTGCGGACGAGGGCACCCGCACGCTCAAGTGCAACC
>JBQGEN010000496.1:0-6890 GCA_052039615.1 Sideroxyarcus sp.
AATGGGCAAGCAGTTCCATGGCGCGCGGGATCTCCTTCATGTGGTAGCAGGCGATCGCTTCCTCGAACTTGGACTTGGTTGCGCGTTTGCCGTCCCTGAGTCTGACCGGGTCGTTGTCAAAGACCTCATAGATGGAGAGCGGCTGCGTTTTGCCCTTCACGCGAATGCGGTCCAGGAAACGGATGTCGTATTTCGACGGATTATGCAGGTCATACAGCGTGTTCTGGCTGATCAGGAGCGGGGTGTGGTAGGTCTTGGTGGCTTCTTCGATGCGTGAAGTCAGGTTGACCGCATCTCCGATGACCGTGCTTTCCATGCGGTTCGCTCCGCCGACGGTGCCTATCATGACCAATCCGGTATTGAGTCCGAAACCGATCTCGATCGGCTCATAGCCGGCACGCGCCCGGCCGGTGTTGTATTCGTCCAGTTTTTCAAGCATGTGGATCGCGCCGCTAACTGCATCGTCGGCGCCCTGGCTGAATAGAGCCAGGATGGCATCGCCCATGTATTTGTCGATGATGCCGCGATGCATGCCGACGACCGGTTCCATCACGTTCAGATAGGAATTGAGAAAGTTGAATGTCTCCTGCGGGGTCATGGTTTCGGACAGCGTGGAGAAGTAGCGGATATCCGCGATCATGACGGTCAGCTGCCTTTCCACCTGGTCCCCCAGCTTGACGTCGACGATACTGTCACGCTCCAGCAGCGTGAGCAGCTGGTGCGGAATCAGGCGCGCGAAGGACTGTTCGGTCTGCTGCAGTTTCAGCTGTGCCTGCTGGTGATCGGCGATGGCATTGTTGCGGAGCAGGATTTCCTTATCCAGCTTGTTTTTCATGGCCGACAACTGCGCCGTGCGGCGCGTGATGATCCATTCCGCACGCGATGAGCGGCTGACCATGGCCAGTATCGAAGCGATCAGGATGCCCGTCAGGAAAGTGATCCATTGCGGGCCGAGTTCGGTGAAGTAGATCGCGAAGACGAGCAGGCTGATGACGATCAGCACCGCAGTTGCGGTAATGTAGGGCTGGACAGTACGAAACATCTTGCGGGTCTGCATGGTCATTCCTGGCGTTATCTCGGGCCGGCTCGGGTTCGTTTTCGGCCTTGCCCCGGCTGCCCGTCACTCTAACAGACTGGAGCTCGCTACTTCATTTCAAATACTTCAATAGCTGGAACGGGGTGTCGATACCGCCGTCCGCCGGCCAGTTCGCAGTCTCCTGCAGGGAGCCGATGTATCCGTAGCGCGCGATGATACCCGTCATGCGGGCCGCCTGTGCCGCCTCCATGTCGCGCAGGTCGTCGCCCAGATAAAGGCACTGTTCCGGCGTGACGTGCATCAGTTCGGCCGCATGCAGCAGCGGCATCGGATGCGGTTTGGCGCGGGCACAGGTATCGCCGCTCACCAGGCAGGCTGCGCGTTTGGCATAGCCGAGCTTTTCCATGAGCGGCACGGTGTAGCGGTGCGGTTTGTTGGTGACGATGCACCAGGGCAGTTCGTGCTGTTCCAGTTCGGCGACCAGGGCGGCCATGCCCGGGAACAGCACGGTGTGGTCGCAGATGTGCGATTCGTAATGCTGCAGAAAGGCATTGCGCATCTCGTCGTAGCCCGGCGCATCCGGCTCGACGTTCAGGCCCAGCTTCAGCAGCCCCGGCGAACCTTGCGACGCCTGCAGTCGGATCGTTTCAAGGGGGAGTGGCGGCAGGTCGTACAGTGCGCGCACATGGTTGAGCGCCGCCCCCAGGTCGGGGGCGGTGTCGGCGAAGGTGCCGTCGAGATCGAACAGGACTGCCCGGGCCATGTCAGTCCTTGCGGCAGGCGGCCAGATAGTTGACGCCGCTGTCGCGTCCGAGCGAATAGCTCTTGTTCATCGGGTTGTAGCTCATGCCTGTGACATCCGTCACGGTCAGGCCGCCATCGCGGCACCACTGCGCCAGCTCGGAAGGCTTGATGAACTTGGCATAATCGTGCGTGCCGCGTGGCAACAGATTGAGCACATACTCCGCGCCGAGGATGGCGAACAGGTAAGACTTCGGGTTGCGGTTGAGGGTGGAAAAGAATACCTGCCCATCCGGTTTGGCCAGCCTGGCACAGGCCGCGACCACGGCCGCCGGGTCGGGCACATGCTCCAGCATCTCCATGCAGGTCACCACGTCGTAATGGGCGGGGCGCTCGGCGGCCAGCTCTTCCACGGACACCTTGCGGTATTCCACCTGCTTGCCGCTTTCCAGCAGGTGCAGCTTGGCCACTTGCAGCGACTTGTCGGCAAGATCGATGCCCGTCACTTTGGCCCCCAGTCCAGCCATGCTCTCGGCCAGGATGCCGCCGCCGCACCCGACGTCCAGCACCGTCTTGCCGGCGAGCGGGGCGATGCGGTCGATGTAATCCAGGCGCAGCGGGTTGATCTCGTGCAGCGGCTTGAACTCGCTGTTCGGATCCCACCACTTGTGGGCGAGCTGCGAGAATTTTTCCAGTTCGATGTGGTCGACGTTGGGCATGATGATAGACCGTGTTTGGAGGAAGGAATGCGCGGAATGTAGCAAAACCCCGCGCAATAAACAAAGGGGGATGCCCGGCGTGCGTCCATCCCGCAACAATAGGGAAACAGACCACGGGGAACTGGCGGCGGGCGGGTGGAAATGGTATGTTAAGAAATTGTCAAATTCATCATCCGACTTGTGCGGATTAGGGCCTTCAGCCATGCGCGTACTTATCATTGAAGACAACCGCGACCTTGCTTCCAACATGTTCGATTTTCTGGAGGCTAAAGGGCATGTCGTGGATGCGGCGGCGGATGGCATCACCGGCATGCATCTGGCGCTGGTCAACCAGTATGACGCGATCGTGCTCGACCTGATGCTGCCCGGAATGGATGGCATCACGCTGTGCCGCAAGCTGCGCGAAGAGGGTGGCAAGAGCACGCCGGTCCTGATGATCACGGCGCGCGACTCGCTGGATGACAAGATCGCCGGACTGGAAGCGGGGGCGGACGACTATCTGGTCAAGCCGGCCGAATTGCGGGAAGTGGAGCTGCGCTTGCGCGTGCTGCACCGGCGTGGCGGCGAGCACACGCAAAAGCTCAGGAAGATGGTGGTGGAAGACCTTACGCTCGATCCGGCCACCTGTTCGGTACGGCGCGGCAACAAGCCGATCGAACTGCCGCCTATTCCCTACAAGATCCTCGAGATACTGATGTCGCGTACCCCACAAGTGGTTAGCCGCGACGACATCGAGCATGCCGTGTGGGGCGAGGGACGCCCCGATAGCGATTCGTTGCGCGCGCATGTGCATCTGCTACGGGACATCATTGACAAACCGTTCAAGCGCAGACTGCTGCGTACGCTGCGCGGGTTCGGCTATCAACTGGTCAGTCCGGATGTTCCAGACCAATAGCCTGCGTTTCCGCGTCGCCTTCTATTACGCGCTATTCGGGGCGGGACTCAGCATCTTCCTCTCCGGCATCGTGTATTTCGCCGTGCAGCAGATCGGGCATCGGCTCATGGATCAGGTGCTGCTGGTGGAGCTGTACGAGCACGCTAGCGAAGAGACGTTCGTGCCGCCGAATACCGCCTCGATCAAGGGCTATTACCTCTCGCCCACCGGGTCCAGCCCGGACATTCCGCCCGAGATCAGGGATCTTGCGCCGGGCAGTTACAACGTGGCGGTTGGCAAGATCGACTACCGCGTCATGGTCGTCGATCTCGAGGGGGTGCGCTATTTCATGCTGTTCGACACGGCGAGCCAGCACATGCAGGAGACGCAGTTCTTCCGTTTTGTGTCGTTCTTCGCCATATTCATGATCGTCAGCTCCTCTATCGGCGGGGTCATTCTGGCCAGCCGCGTCACCTCGTCGGTGTCGCGGCTGGCCAAGCAGGTCGGACAGGCCGAGCCGCGCGATGCCGACCTGTCCCTGATCAAGCTGACCAGCAATGACGAAGTGGGGGAGTTGGCCCGCGCCTTCGACCGTTACCTGCGGCGCTTGCGCGAATTCATCGAGCGCGAGAACTATTTCACCGCGGACGTCAGCCACGAATTGCGCACGCCGCTGGCCATCATGCTGGGCACAGTCGAAGTGCTGGAACAGGACGAGACGCTCTCGGCCAAGCAGAAAGTGCGGATTGCACGCATCCGGCGCGCCGCGCAGGACATGATCGAGCTGACCTCGGCCTTGCTGCTGATGGCGCGCGAGCCCCAGTACTCGGCGGACGAATCGCCGTGCCACGTGGGCGAAGTGGTGCGCAGCTGCGTCGAGAAGCACCTCCCCCTCATCGCGGGCCGTCCGATCCGCATGGAAGTGAAGCTGGTCGCCGAGCCGGATTTGCTGTTCGAGCGCCCCCTGCTGGAGATCGTGATAGGCAACCTGATCCGGAACGCCCTGTTCAACACCAAGTCAGGTTTCGTCCTGTTGCGGCTCGAGGCCGACCGGCTGGTGGTTCAGGATACCGGGGTCGGCATGCGCCCGGACGAACTGGCGCGAGCGCTGGATCGCTATTACAAGGGGCCGTCGAGTGCCGGCTCGGGGGTCGGCCTGTCTCTGGTGAAGCGGATATGCGAGCGCTACAACTGGCGCATCTCGCTCGATAGTCAACAAGGGCAGGGGACCACGGCCGAGGTTCTGTTCGCCACGGCGAAATGATTCTGCGTCGCGAGCCGCATTGTGCAACGAACAAGCGGCAGCCCGCCTGGCACTTTTCCGGCGCTGCCAGGCAAATTTTGCGAGAGTTGTTGCAGAAAACACGAATTAACCTTTTCTTCACAATTCATTGACACATGCTTCACATAGCCATCGCTAGAATCGCCTCCAACTTGTGCAAGGGGGAGCAGTGCACCGCGCACAAGGGACATTTGTTTAGGGTACTCACACTCAATAAGAGGAGAAGCACAATGAAGAAGATCGTTCTGTCTTTGGCAGGCGTGCTGGCTGCAACAGCATTCGCTCCCGAGGCATCCGCCATCCCGGCGTTCGCCCGTCAAACCGGATTGGCATGCAGCTCTTGCCACTTCCAGCACTACCCCGTGCTGAGCACGACCGGCCAGGAATTCAAGGTCGGCGCTTACACGCAACTGAGCGCCAAGGGCAAATTCAAGAGTGACGACCTGTCCATTCCTGATCAACTGAACGCCGCCATCCTGATCAAGGCTCGCTACCAGAAGACCGACGGCACCGACGCTGCCGGCACCACTGACGGCGTGACCACCAACAGCGGCCAGTGGCAGATCCCCGATGAGCTCAGCCTGTTCTTCGGCGGCCGCATCGGCGACAACGGCATGGTCAAGATGGGTTTCATGAACGAGAACAACATGGTGGGCGGCCCGGCTGGCGGCATCATCGCTGGCCTGAAGATTCCGGTCGCGATCGCTCTGGATCCGGTCACTGTGCAAGTGATCCCTTATGGCACCGACGCTCTGGGCATGGCCTACGGCTTCGAGCAGTCCAGCACCGGTATGACCCGCGGCGTGCGTTGGGCTGAACACCGCACCGACATCTCCGCAGCGCAGTACACCGGTCTGGGTTCCGGTACCGCTTCCGGTCTGGCTTTCGTCGTGAACCATGAGCTGGGCTACATCAACGTGTCCAAGTGGTCTCCCGCGTTCTTCTACGTTGGCGGCGCAACCGGCACACAGATGAGCGCTACTTGGGCTCGTATTGCTGCGACTCCGACCATCGCCGACTGGGCGATGCACATCGGTCTCGGCATGGCAAGCGGCAAGGGCTGGAACGACGGCGCTGTCACCAAGTTCGAGACCAAGGGTACCGTGGTTGACTTCCAGGCTCAAGGTGCAGTCGCCGAGATGGAAACCAGTGTGTACGCACAGTACGCAGTGGCTCCCAAGTCTTCCGGTGCTAACGCCAACCTGTTCAACGGCAAGGACGGCACGGACAAGAAGGCGCTCACTATCGGCGCTGACTTCAGCGTGATTCCGCATACGCTGCACGTGGGTGCTGCATACCGCATCGCTAACGAGGGCTTGACCGTGGCTGAGCAGAATGCTGGTGCTGGCGACAAGGACAACTCCTTGACCTTCACCGCTGTGTACGACCTGTTCCAGAACGTCGCGCTGCATGCCAACTACAGCATGCGCAACGGTTCGTCCTATGACGCGGGTGGTACCAACGACGCCACTACTGCTGACCCGGTCACTGGTGCAAAAGGTTCCAAGAACCTGCTGACCCTGATGCTGGAAGCTGCATGGTAATAGTCGCGTAACTGCGATACTCAAGAGGAAGGCCGCAAGGCCTTCCTTTTTTGATTTCACGAATGGTGTTAAATTGATTTCGAGATTCCATGGGGAGGATCACATGAAGTATAAGAACAATCGCATCGGCAGGCATGTGCGCGCTTTCGCAGCGCTGCTCGGCATGCTGTTCGTGTCGGCTGCCGTTCATGCCGATGACATTCCGCCGCTCGAGGAGCGGCTCCAGCTTTGCGCCGGCTGCCACAACCCGGACGGAAACAGCGTCATTCCGGAAAATCCCAAGCTCGCCGGCTTGCACCCGAAATATCTCGCACGCCAGTTGGAGGATTTCAAGAGCGGCGACCGCCCGAGCCCGATCATGAGCACCATCATCCCGATGGTCAATGAGTCCGAATTCAAGGCGCTGGCCAAATTCTTCAGCGAACAGAAGCGATTGCCCGGCGAGCCGGGCAATCCCGCATTGGTCGAGCAGGGCAAGCAGATCTATTCCGAAGGTGTCATCGGTACTGCCGTGCCGGCCTGCGGCGGATGCCACGGCGAGGACGGTTCGGGTAACGACAAGTTCCCGCGCCTAAGCGGCCAGAATCCCGCGTATGTCGTGCAGCAGCTGCAGAATTTCAAGAGCGGCGCGCGCAACAACGATCCCAAGGGTGTCATGCGGGCGGTGGCCAAGCGCATGAACGATGATGAGATC
>JBQGEN010000497.1:0-4320 GCA_052039615.1 Sideroxyarcus sp.
CGACCATGTGCGGGATCTGCTGTGCCAGCACGAGGAAGTCGTCCATACCACGATCGAGATCCATCGCTACGGGTGAGCGAAGGATCAGCGCTGCGCCTCGTCATTTGCGGTGGCGGCGCGAAGTTCCCTGACGGACTCGCGCAGCACGTGCAACGCCGAGCGCAGGAAGAGGGTCGCCAATGCCAGACCGACCGCGATGTCCGGCCAGCCCGAATGGGTGAGCCATACGCCCGCCGCGGCGAACAGCACCGAGATGTTGGCGATGATGTCGTTGCGCGAGCATAGCCAGACCGAACTCATGTTGATGTCGTCGGCGCGGTGACGCCACAGCAGATAAAAGCACACGCCATTCGTGGCAAGCGCCAGCAGGCCGATCGCGCCGATGGTCTCGAACACGGGAAGCTGCGGATAGATGATGCGGTAGATCGCCTGTCCCAGCACGAACAGCCCGAAGCCCGCCGTGATGATGCCCTTGAACAGCGCGGCCCTAGCCTTCATGGCCGCACCGCGCGCCACCACGTACAAGCTGAACCCATACACCAGCGCATCGCCCAGCATGTCCAGCGAATCCGCCACCAGCGAGAGCGAATGCCCGATCAGGCCCGCCGTGAGTTCGACGACGAACATGACGGCATTGATGGCCAGTACGATCTTGAGCGTGGAACTTTGACGGCCGCGCAGCGCCTCGATCTCGCATGCCTTGCCGCTACAACAATCTGCCATTGCCTGTCTCCAAAACTATCGGTGTTCCCCGGTCCTTCTGCGAACACGGGAACGCATTATCCCACTGCCGCCGCCGGATCGACGCGGTTGTAGCATCGGCCATCGGGCGAAGTTGCGATCAGGAAATATCTTTCTTCATCTGCTCGAACTCGTCCCTGGATATTTCTCCCTTTGCGTAGCGCTTTTTCAGTATCTCCAGGGGAGTCCCGGATTCCTCGCGGGAGGAATCGAAGAGGCGGCCTTTTCGCCCGAGAAAGAGGATGACGAGGACGAGCAAGATCAGGAACAAGAGCCAGGGAAACATCATCCATCCTCCGTCGAACCACATATGTTCCGGATACATGTCGTTCTCCTTTGTCAGATGTGACGGGACTGCTGACCGAAGACTATGCCTGATTCAAGCCGGATTCAATCTGGGATGGGTCTCATCTCCGAACAGCCAGAGCATGCCACCCGACAGGAACATCGAGATCGCCACGAACCAGAACGCCGCCTCGACCGAGCCACTGAAATGCGCGGCGATGCCCAGGCCCAGCGCGCCGATGCCGTAGCCCAGATCGCGCCAGAAACGGTAGATGCCGATGGCCGAGCCGCGCCAGTCGGGATGGGAGATGTCGGCCACCGCTGCGGAGAGGTTGGGGTACAGCAGCGCCATGCCGAAGCCGGTGACGGCGGCGGAGGACGACCACCACGCCATGCCTTCGCCGAGCGGCATCAATGCCACGCCGGTACTGCAGATCCACATTCCAAACACGTTTGGAATGTGACGGCCGATGTGGTCGGAGAGTTTGCCGGTGAAGAATTGCGAACCGCCCCAGACGAAACCGTAGACGCCGACGATCCAGCCGATGTCGGGCAGGCTCACGCCGCGCTGGTAGAGGAACACCGGATAGAACACCCACACCAGCGCATCGACGAACTTTTCCACCAGTCCCGCCTGGCTGATGGCGGCGAGGCGTCTGTCGCGCCACGAGACCAGCGTGAACACTTCCCATGTCGTCGGCTGCGCGCCGATGTTGGTCGGATAGAGAGGCAGCGGCCCGCTGCTGATGCCGGCCTTGTGTCTTGCCGCCTCGCTCTTTGCCCACGGCAGCGTGTCCTTGACCCACAGCAGGGTCAGCAGCATGGCCAGCAGGATCGTCGTCATGCCGAACACCAGCAGCCCGCTGCGCGGCCCCATCATGGTCGCCAGATAGGCCGTGATGATCCCCGCCAATGCCAGCCCGACATAGCCGGAGAATTCGTTGAGACCGATGGTCAGGCCGCGCTGGTCGGCGCGCGTGATGTCCAGCTTGGCGGTCTGCGTCATCGACCAGGTCAGTCCCTGGTTGATGCCGAGCAACACCGTGGCTGCCACGATCCAACTCCATGACGGCGCGAAATACACCAGCAGCGGAATGGGCAGCGCCGCCGCCCAGCCCAGCAGCAACACCTGTTTGCGTCCGATGCGCTCGGACAGTCGCCCGGCCACGAAATTGAGCGTGCCCTTGACCAGACCGAACGCCACCACGAAGGCGGTGAGCAGCATGAAAGAGTCCTTCGGCACGCCGAACTCTGATTCGGACAGGGCGGGCACCACCGTGCGCATCATGCCGATGGTGAATCCAACCAGCATGACTTGCAGCAGTTGATGCAGGAACTGGTCGAGGTTGGCGCGGATGCCGTGGGTCAGGTTGGCGTGACTCATCATCAGCCTGCGAGGTTGGCCGCGACCATCCTGTCCATCTCGGCGGGACGCGGGGGAATCTCCTTGAGCAGGTTCTCGATGAAAGCTTGCTTGTCCATCGTCAATCCCGGATTCCAGCGTTTCTCGAAACCGATGGTCGAGCTCGGCTTGCCGGACAAGCCCGCACCGCAGACGCTGCCCGCCTGATGGCCGGGGAAGAGTTCGACTTCGCCGGACAGGTGCAGCAGCTTGGCATGGATGCTGTCGTAGAGCTGGGCGGCCATTTCCTTCTCGCGACCGAGCAGATCGGGGCGGCCGATGGAGCCGACGAACAGCGTGTCGCCGGTGACCACGAACCAGGGCAGTTCGCCGCGGCGCATGTCCGTCACCAGCAGGCAGATGCTGTCGGGCGTGTGCCCCGGCGTATGCAGCACCTCGACGTTGACGTTGCCGAGGGTGAGCGACTGGCCGTCGCTCAAGGGTTCGAACTCGAACTTGACGCGGCCCTTGTCCGACTCATGCAGGCAATAGGGCGCGCCGACCATCTGCGCCAGTTTTCTGCCGCCGGAGTAGTGGTCGGCATGGACATGGGTGTCGATCACGTAGCTGATGGTGACGCCGGCCTTTTTTGCTTCCTCGACGAACCATTCCTCGTCGCCCGCGACCACGTCTACTGCCATGGATTTGCCCTTGGTGCCGCAGCCGAAGAAATACGAAAGTGAGGACTCTTTTGTTGCCAGTTGCCTGAAAAACATTGCTCTCTCCCTATTGTTTTTAGAACACCAGAACCTTGTCCGCCCACGCCGTCCACTCGGCCAGTTCCGCCAGCGTGCTGCGGTGCGTGCCGTCGGCAATGTCGTTGTCGCCGATGCCGCGCGCATCCATGCAGGTGCCGCAGATACCGACCTCGCCGCCGCTGCGGATCACGTTGCCGATCATCACCTCGACGTTATAGAAACCCTGAGGAACCTTCTGATTGCGGTGCGCGGAAGATGCGCCGTCGCCGATCATGAAAACGCGCACGGTACTGTCCGCCTGCTTGGCAATGGCACCCGCCAGGCGCAGGCCGTTGTAGGTGCGTTCGCTGCCATACGGGGCATCGTTGAGGATGAACAGGGTTTTCATGGCGACCTCCGTCAATCGGACGACAATCTAAAAAATATTGGAATGATTAGAACACCGGCTGTAATTCAGGTCAATATCGGCTAAAGTGACCATACATTCCACCACTCAATGGACTGATGAATATGAAGGGCGGACGCAAGATCAAGGACCTGCTGTACGAGCAGGTGGCACGGATAGGCAAGGTGTTCTCCAGCCCCAAGCGGCTGGAGCTGATCGAGTTGCTGTGCCAGGGCGAGAAGACGGTAGAGACGCTGGCGCGCGAAGCTTCCATCAGCGTCAAGCTTGCCAGCGCGCATTTGCGCGAGTTGCGCATGGCGCACCTGGTCGAGACCGAACGGCGGGGCAAGAACATCCACTACCGCCTTGCCGACAAGGCGGTGGCCGATCTGTGGGTGCAGACCCATACGCTGGCGGAAGAACGCTTGGTCGAGCTGCAGCTGGCACTACAGAAGATCGCCGCCCGGCCGGATGACCTGGTGGCCAATGACCGCGAGAGCCTGATGAAGGCCGCGCGCAAGGGCGAGGTAGTCGTGCTCGATGTCAGGCCGGCGGAGGAATACCTGAACGCGCATTTGCCGTTTGCCCGCTCGATCCCGCTGGATGAGCTGCGTCAGCGCCTGGCGGAGCTGCCCAAAGACCGTTCGATCGTTGCCTACTGTCGCGGTCCCTATTGCCTGATGGCGGTGGATGCGGTCGCACTGCTCAAACAGGAAGGCTATGCCGCCATCCACCTGCGCGAAGGTGTCGCCGAATGGGCGGCCGCAGGCAACTCGTGAGCCGTCCTCGACCGGGAGACCGCCCGCCTC
>JBQGEN010000498.1:0-1690 GCA_052039615.1 Sideroxyarcus sp.
GCCAGCCGCAACCATCATGGAAACATGATCTAGTTTTTGTACTCCAAAGCCTACGGCAACCGGACGGGAGGAATTTGAATTTTTTCGAAGTTCAACTATCCTTTTTATAGAACGATCATAAAGCATATTTCTGACGCCTGTGACACCATAAACTGAAACGGCGTACAAGAAGCCTGAAGAAACCTTCATGATTCTACGTACACGATTATCTTCTGTATTTGGAGATACTATGAAAATAGATGCTAACCCAAGCTCGTGAGAAATTCTGGTGTATTCCTCTGACTCCTCTATCGACATATCAGGTAAGATAAAACCATCAATACCTGAATCTCTTGCTCTAGACATAAAGGACTCAAATCCCGCACGATATAAGATATTGCTGTAAGTCATAAAAATGAGTGGAATGTCAGGAAATATCCTCCTGGTAGTCCTAGCTAATGAAATGCATTGTTGAGGCCTAACTCCGTGAGTTAAAGCATGATGCGAGGCTTCCTGAATTATAGGGCCGTCAGCTATCGGATCGGAAAAAGGGATTCCTATTTCGATCATATCTGCTCCTGCATTAACTAATGTTTCAATAATCGATGCACTTGCTTTTAGGTCTGGGAAGCCTGCTACCATATAACAGATTAGAGCTGCCTGTCTTCTTTCTCTTAATTCACTAAATTTTGTGCCGATCCGATCTTCCATTTTCTTGATGGCAATCATTTTGATTTCATTTCATATCGTGAAAATTCATTACGTTCCAAAAGAATATTGACGTCCTTGTCACCCCGGCCCGATAGAGTAACGACTACATTCCTGCTTCGTCCTAATTTCTTAGCTAGCGTCAAAGCATAAGCCAAAGCATGAGATGATTCCAGAGCTGGGATAATTCCTTCATATTTGCACAGTGCCATAAAGGCGTTGATTGCATCACGATCTGTACAACTTACATATTTTGCTCTTCGAGTATCCTTAAGATACGCATGTTCGGGTCCGACTCCCGGATAGTCGAGGCCAGCTGAGATGCTATGGGTATCCAGCACCTGACCAAACCTATCTTGCAAAAGGTAACTCCTCATTCCGTGCAGAACCCCAACGGTTCCGGCATTTAGACTAGCTGAATGCTTTAGTGTACTTAGCCCTTTTCCTCCGGCTTCAACTCCATAAAGTGAAACCTCTCGTTTGTTAAGGAGAGGATAGAAGCTTCCGATAGCGTTGCTGCCCCCTCCAACACAGGCAATTACAGCATCAGGAAGTCGGCCGAATTTTTCTTTTGCCTGATTCTTAATCTCATTTCCTATGACGCTCTGGAAATCCCGCACGATTGTTGGATAGGGATGTGGTCCCACTGCAGATCCGATCAAATAATATGTATCTTCAACATTTGATATCCAATCCCTTAATGCTTCATTAATTGCATCCTTCAAGGTCTGACTTCCAGAACTAACTTCATGAACCTTGGCGCCGAGTAGCTGCATTCTCAGAACGTTCTGGCTCTGCCTCTGAATGTCTTTGAGACCCATGTAAACCTCTGCGTTCAGATTGAGTGCTGCACACGCAATTGAAGTTGCAACCCCATGCTGTCCTGCACCTGTTTCTGCTATAATCCTTTTTTTTCCCATCTTTTTAGCCAATAGTCCTTGCCCCAAGGTGTTGTTAATTTTATGAGCGCCTCCGTGTAGCAAGTCTTCTCTTTTTAGGTAGA
>JBQGEN010000499.1:0-6470 GCA_052039615.1 Sideroxyarcus sp.
TCGTTCGGCAGACCGCGCCGGGTGGTGAATTCGCGATGCGCCGTCTCCACCATCACCGGTGCGCCGCAGGCGTACACCGCATAGCCCGACAGATCGCCGAAGTCGTCCAGCACGGCCTGATGCACGAAGCCGGTGCGGCCGTCCCACTGCTCGTCGGAGACGACGGCGGTGAATTTGATGCCCTGCGCTTCCCATTCCTCCACCTTGTCCAGCATGTAAAGGTCGGATGGCTTGCGCACGCCCCAGTAGAAATGCATCTCGCGCTTGAAACCGGTGTGCAGGGCGTGCTCGATGATCGCCTTGACCGGCGCGAAGCCGGTGCCGCTGGCGATGAAGATGATGGGCCGGGGCGAGTCCTCGTGCAGGAAGAAGGAGCCGAGCGGCCCTTTGATGCGCAGGATGTCGCGCTCCTTCATGCCGTTGAACACGTGGTTGGTGAAGGCGCCGCCCGCGATGTTGCGCACATGCAGCTCCAGCAGCTCGTCGTCGTGCTGGGCGTTGGCGAGCGAGAAGCTGCGCGGCTTGCCGTCCTTCTGCAGGATATCGATGTACTGCCCGGCAAGGAACTGCAGGCGCTCGTTGGCGGGCAACCGCAGATACAGCGCCATCACGTCGTCGGTCAGCTTCACCATCTTCTCCACGCGGCAGGGCAGCGTTTTCACCGGTATATCCTGCTCTGTCGTCACTTCATGGCTCTCGATCACCAAATCGGACAGCGGCTTGGCGCAGCAGAACAATGCCAGCCCGGCTGCCCTCTCCTCCTCGCTCAGCGCGAATGCCTGCGCCTTGCCGTGATCCACCTTGCCCTGAAGCACCTTGCCCTTGCACACCCCGCAGGCACCGTCGCGGCAGCTGTAGGGCAAGGCCAGGCCATGCTCCAGCGCGGCTTCGAGGATGGTCTCATCCTTGCCGATGGGGAAGGTGTGATTGGTCGGCTGTATGGTGGTCTTGAAGCTCATGGGGGATATCCGGTCGAATAAAGTCCGTGATTTTAACGCATAATCTCGCCATGGAACGACTGCTCATCATCGGCTGCGGCGACATCGCGCGGCGCACCCTTGCGCTTCTGGGCGGGCATTACCGGCTTTACGGACTGGTCCGCAATGCCACACGCAGCGCGGGGTTGCGCGAGCACGGCGTCACCCCCGTCATCGGCGATCTCGACAGTCGCAAGCAGCTATCGAAGATAGCCGGGCTGGCAGATATCGTGCTGCACCTCGCTCCGCCGCCGAACGCCGGCACGCGCGACATCCGCACCCGCCACCTGCTCGCAGCCCTGTCGCAAGGCGAACCTCCGAGGCGGCTCATCTACGTCAGCACCAGCGGCGTCTACGGCGACTGCAACGGGGCAAGGGTGGATGAGACCCGGCCGCTGCATCCGCAAACCGCCAGAGCGAAACGCCGAGTCGATGCCGAACAGCAGATACGCCGCTGGGCGCAACGCAACGGCGTACAAGCCGGCATCCTGCGCGTGCCCGGCATCTACGCTGCCGAGCGCCTGCCGCTGGAACGCATCCGCGCAGGAGCGCCCGCGCTCATCGAGTCAGAAGACGGCTACACCAACCACATCCATGCCGATGATCTCGCGCGCATCCTGGTCGCTGCGCTGCACTGCGGCAAACCGAACCGCGTGTACCACGCCAGCGACGACAGCGACATGAAGATGGGTGACTATTTCGACGCGGTGGCTGATGCGCACGGCCTGCCGCGACCGCCACGCATCAGCCGTGCCGAGGCGCAACGCGTGTTGCCGGAATCACTGCTGTCGTTCATGAACGAATCGCGGCGGTTGACGAATGAACGGTTGAAGGCTGAGTTGCGGGTGAAGCTGCACTATCCGAGGGTGGCTGATCTGCTGGCTTTGGATCAGAACAGCCTGACTGGTGCTGCGGCAGAACACGATCTTGCGCACCTATAGCAACGGTTTGATCGGCATCATCTGCCAGAACCTCACTCGGGTTCGCTTCATGAATGATACGTGTTGATCCGGCTCGTCAGTGGCGGCATTCCAGCTGTTGCCAGGCTGCATATCGGTCTCGATGGCATCCTCGACGGTATTGGCCAGTACTGCGTCGTGAATGACCACCCCGACCTCGGTGTTCAGGTTCTCGGACCGGGGATCGAGATTGTACGTTCCGATGTATGCGAGTTCCGAATCCACCACCATGGTCTTTGCATGCAAGGCAAAGATCGGCGGTTCGATCTTTCCCGCGATCGCGCTCTGCATCAGCCGGCCCCTGATCTCCGGCGCCGGCTTGTACTCGAATATCTCCAGCCCCATCTTGAGCAGGGACTCGCGCTGGTTCCGGTATCCGCTCGACGCCTGCAGGTTGTCGCTAGAGGCAAGCGAGTTGGTGCTGATGCGGATATGTACGCCGCGCGCAATGGCTCTGCGGAACAGTTCGAGCGCATCGTCCGACAGCACCAGATAGGGGGACTGAATGGAGATATGGTGTCTGGCCGACTCGACCAGGCCGGCCAATACGGAGGTCGTCCTGCCCTTGCCGTCCAGGCTGAAGCGGTTGCTGTTCTTTCCCGGAACGTCACTGATGAAATCGACGCGGGCCCAAACGAGCTGCCCGGTTAAACGGGAGAACGATTCGGGAACGGTACTGATCGCCTGACGCACTTCGGGCGCGAAGTTCTCGGGCGAGCTCGCATACTCATGCAGTTCCCGATACACCCCGGCGATCTCCTTGTCGTCGACCTTGACGTTCTTCTGCATCAAGCCGATGCCGTCGTAAAGCTCCTCCACCTTTTCAGCGATTCCGCTGGTCCAGAATGCCTCGAAGCTGTCCCGCATCGTTCGTACTGCATCACCCAGCACCAATGCGTCCCGGTCGCGGAAATTGTATTCGTGGTTATAGTCGAAGTACTCGTCAGCCATGTTGCGACCGCCCGTGATCGCGATCTTTCCGTCGACGATGAAGGTCTTGTCGTGCATGCGCTGGTTAACCCCACGGAAGTCGACCACGACGTTCAACGCACGCTTCTGCAACGGCACGCCGACCGAATTCTTCGGGTTGTAGATGCGGATCTCGATATTGGGGTGGTTCGCCAAGGCGAGCAGGGATTCATCCGGCGCATCGATCATCAGGTCATCGACGATGATGCGCACCTTCACGCCTTGTTCCGCGGCCCGCAACAACGCTTCTGCCGCCAGAATGCCGATGTTGTCCGCACTCCAGATGAAATACTGCACTTCTATGGTGTGTTGCGCGTGGTCGGCCAGCCACGCTCTCGCCAGCAAGGCCTCTTCTCCCGTGTCCAGCACATATGCGCCGCTCAAGCCTGCGTGTTCCGCGATCTGCCTGTCGATGTATGCCATCGCAGCATCAGCCTCCGACCGAGCAGTCAGGGAAAGACATGCGCCCAGCAATAGCCAGAACAACAGCATTAGATTCTTCACGGTTGCGTATTCCGATTTCTGGTTCAATTAAGACATGACGGATCAGCGGCGCAGTCTGGCGAAATCCGACGGTTCCCAGCCGCGCATTGCCAGCAACAGACCGACACCCCGTCGTTTGCTCAACGGTGCGGACAGGCTCTCCTCATGCAGTTCGGCGAACTTTTGCCGCAATCTGCGCAGCTCGTCCATTATCTGCGCCAGCGCCTGATCGGTGAACATGCCGTGCACGAAAGTCATCGCTTCATCCGTGCCGGCAAAATCGCTCTTCAAGAAATCATTCAGGCCGTTGCTCCGGAAATACTGCCTGATCGGCCCGGACGGCAACCAGTCAAAGTCGCGTGCGACGTTGAGGCGGATGCGGTTGCCGGGCAGCAGGTCGATGATGCGCAGCCTGTCGAGTTGCAGCAGGTATTTGATGCACTCGGGAGCGCTCACCTTGTAGTGCTCCACGATCTCATCCAGCGCCCAGTGGTTCAGGACACAGACCGCGATCACCAGCAGTCTGGGATCGGACACCACCTCGCGTTCCTGTTTCTCGGTCAGCGTACTCAAGCGCATCTGGCCGGTAAGCGCTTCCTTCGACAGTTCGGCCAAAGTGAAACCCAGCAGGTTGCTGACCTGTACCAGACGTTCCACGGTGAAGCGACCGGATGCAAACAACCTCTTCACGCTGGGCTCGGACAGCTTGAGCGCGCGCGCGACATCGCGGTAGGTCATCCCCTGGCTTTTGAGCTGTTTCTTGAGGGTGGCAATCAACTGGTCGGCTTCGGTCATGGCAAAAGTATCTGAATACGATACTACGCAGTCTAGATGCCGATGCCATGACGGTCAATGGTTTCATCATGTGCGACTAGTGGATATCGTGGCGCCACCTCAACGACACGAGAGAACGCAAATGACCCGAATCAATATCCGCAGTTGGCCGCATGTATTCATGTTGAGCGCAGCCCTGTTCAGCGTACCCGCATGGTGCGGCCAGCAGACGCCACCCAAGGCGCAGATAAAGTCTGACGAACTGGCGAAGAAACTGGAGGTCGGCGATGTGGTGTTCATACGCATCCCGATACAGCCCTTCACCCAGGTGTCGGATGCGACGTCGAGCTGGACCAACCATGTCGGCATCGTGAGCGACGTATCCGGCAAGGAGCCCGTGATCTCGGAAAGCAGCGTGCCGCTCTCGGGCGAAACAAAATGGTCGAAATTCATGCAGCGTTCCGACAAGGGCCGAGTCGCGGTGACGCGGCTGGACAAGCCGCTCGATGCGCAGCAGCAACGCAGGCTCGGGCAAGCAGTGGCCGCAAGGCGCGGCATCATGTACGACACCGGCTTCGATCTGCATTCGAAACGCCAGTTCTGCTCGCGCTATGTACGCGAAGTGCTGGATGAGGCCGCAGGCGTGAAACTGGGAGAAGTCGAGAGCTTCTCTGTGCTGTTGAAGCGCAATCCGCAAGCGGACCAGGCGTTCTGGAAGGTTTGGTATTTCGGCAACATTCCGTGGCAACGCGAGACAGTCACCCCGGCAAGCTTGCTGAAGGATGGCAGAATGCGGGTTGTGTTTGACGGGCAGGTTCAGTAGCTGAGTGGGCATCATTTCATTTTCAGGGAGAGTCGCAAAATGAGGAGCATCATCCGGTTCGTTTTGAAGAATGTGCTGCAACTGCTGTTCCGTGTGCGCGTGTCCGGCATGGACAAGGACATCGACACCAGAAAACTGCTGGTCATCGCCAACCACGAGTCGTTCCTGGACGGGCTGCTGCTGGGGCTGTACCTGCCGTTCGATCCGGTGTTCGTGGTCCACACCGGCATCACGCGCAACTTCTTCTTCCGCCTGATCCTGAGCCAGGTCGACTATCTGGCGGTCGATCCGACCAGCCCGATGGCGATCAAGAAGATCATCAAATTGATCGAGTCCGGAAGGCCGGTGGCGATCTTCCCCGAAGGGCGCATCACGGTCACCGGCTCGCTGATGAAAGTGTTCGAAGGCCCGGCCTTCGTCGCGGCCAGGACCGGCGCTACCGTCCTTCCGGTGCGTCTGGACGGCCCCGCACGCTCCTATTTCAGCCGCATCTCCGGCAAATATCCGCGCCGCCTGTTCCCGCGCGTCACCATCTCGGCGCTGGATACCACGGTCATCGCCATGCCGGACGGCGAGACCACCAAGCAGCGCCGGCGCAAGGCCGGCGAGGCGATGCGCAAGCTGATGCAGAAGATGCTGTTCGAATCGCATCCGAAACAGACGCTCTATTCCGGCCTGCTGGACGCCATTTCCATCTACGGACGCAGCCGGCGCGTGGTGGAAGACATCAAGCAGATCGAGTATTCCTACAGCGACCTGCTCAAGATGACGCTGGCATTGGGCCGTCTGGTCGCCAGGCACAGCGAACCGGACGAATGCGTCGGCATCCTGATGCCCAACCTCGCCGCGACGGTGTGCATGATGATAGGCGCCGGCGCGCAGGGTCGCGTTCCGGCCATGCTCAATTACAAGGCCGGTGCGGGCGGCATGCAGGATGCCTGCACCGCGGCCAGGATACGCACCATCTTCGCCTCGCGCGCTTTCGTCGAACAGGCGAAGCTGGAAGCCGATGTGGCGGGGATACAGGGCGTGCAGCTCCTCTATCTGGAAGACCTGCGTCCCGCCATGGGCGTGGGCGACAAGCTGTGGGTGCTGTTGGGCATGTTGTTCCCGCGCTTGATGGAGAAGAGCTGCGATCCCGAAAGCACGGCAGTGGTGCTGTTCACGTCCGGTTCGGAAGGCAAGCCCAAGGGCGTGGTGCTGTCGCATCGCGCGCTGCTGTCCAACATCGCGCAGATCCGCTCCATCATCGATTTCTCGTCCGAAGACAAAGTGCTCAACGCGCTGCCGATCTTCCATTCCTTCGGCCTCACCGGCGGCGCCTTGCTGCCCATCCTGACCGGCATGAACCTGTTCCTGTATGCCACGCCGCTGCACTACCGCGTCATCCCGGAAGTCGCCTACGACCGCAATTGCAGCGTGCTGTTCGGCACCAGCACCTTCCTTGCCAACTACGCCAAGTTCGCCCACCCCTACGATTTCTTC
>JBQGEN010000500.1:0-1698 GCA_052039615.1 Sideroxyarcus sp.
CCGAACGTAGTTAATGCGGACGACGAACTTGGCGATTCCGCCCGTCAATTGAACCGGCGGATACGCGATAAAGCCCCGTCCGATGTCCTGTTCAAGCGCCTGAGCTTTGCCCAGTATCCCCACGTTGATAGACACTCGCCAATGCGGGAACAAGAAGAGCAGCGCGGCGACCAGCAGCCCAATGTACAGAACGACTTTTCGAGCTATGGCTAAATTTGCTTCGTTCATCGGTCTGTGTCTCCCTGGTCAATTCGGTCTCCGCTCCAGGTCTGTCAACCGCTCGTCAAAGTCGCGGATGTCGGCCCGCATCCTGCCGATGTCTTCGGCGAAGATGGCGAACCGGCGGTCAAGTCCGCGCAAGTGCTTCTCAAGCGCGCCGATCCGCTCGGTCAACGTTTCGCGCATCGTCACCATCTCTTTGATGATCTGATCGAGCAGCGGCCGGGTCGTGTTCGTCCCCTGGCTCTCAAGCGCGCCGAGCCTGGCGTCCAGGTCGCCGAGTTTGCGCAGGATCTGGTCGAGTTTCTCGTCGATCGTCAGATCTGCAGTGTTGGCGTTTTCGTCGGTCATCGGTCACCCTGAGAGAAAAAATGTTTTATAGAACTTCAGAACTTCAGCCGGTCATAGTCTCGGTGCCGGCGGCGTCTCCCTCGCGCCGTCGTCCGCACGCAAGGCTTTCACTACTCTTTCGAACTGCTCTTCAAACTTCGCGTTGTCGTGCTCCCAGCCGGTGAAGTCAGCGGCCAGGCGCGATCTGATCTTAGGCTTGGCTACCCGCTGACGTAACGGCGGCCATGGCGGGAGCCTGCTTCCCTAAGTACATTTTGAAGATTCTCTAAAAAAGGGCTCTTGGCGTCTGGCAGGAGCGGTAATAGGCGCTCAGTCACGAATTGCTCAGTTGCTGTGATGCCAAGAAGGTAGCCTAAAAAGCTGGTAGGCCTCTGTCTATCTTGGCTTAGATCAGCCAGCAGAAACGAGATGGTATCCTCGCTGAACGCTTCTGTTGTAAGATCGCTACGATAGGGAAGAATATAATCAAGCAGCAACCTTCGGAACTTGGAACCAGACTTGTTGAATTCGGTCACGAAAGCATCTCGCGCCTCATCTTTCAAGTGACCTGCAAATACCCCCCCCAACTGTCCACTTAGCCATTCTCTAGATAAGTCGTGGTCTTGCTCCATCATCCATTCCAACCACCATTCAATTGGCCCAATCTCCAACGATCCTAGCGATGGATTCGAATATGGCATGATTGGTCCGAATAGATTTAACGCTAACTGTGTATCCCGCAGCCTGAGAAGCTGGATGAATAAGTCTTCTTTTCCCGCCCAGTTAATATCGATTCCTTTGAGGACATGAGTTGGCTCTTGACGACGTTCCTCTTCGTTCATAGCGGCAAGCTCACTTATGGCGTCAAAAACCGGCGAGATCTCGATAGCAGAGGCGCAATATAGGAGAACAGCCTTTGCAATACAGGATTTCTTTAAAGCGCGACGCTTAACCAAATCTGCGAGGTCTGATCGGGCAGCACAAAGCTCCTTTAGCGCATATATCCCCCATGATTCGTTGGAACTAAAAATAAGGGATTCGAGACGGTCAACGTGGTTAATATTGAATGAAGACCAAGACAAATCGCAGTCAGGCTCACCAAAATTCGCAATAAAAGAAATGCATGTAGCCGCATCGTCGACGCCGCGA
>JBQGEN010000501.1:0-1970 GCA_052039615.1 Sideroxyarcus sp.
ATGACGATTTGAATTGGATAGTTATGGATCAGGATGAGGGGTAAATCCACTCATTCAAGAAGTGGATAGGAAGTGAGTGCTCGATGGAGATGGAAATAGAAAGCGCGGGGATTTTAACAGAATAGGTTGGCGATGCCCAGCCCCAGGTTGGGGACACCGGCCCCTCCCCGCTCAGCAGCTCCCCCGCCCGCACAACCTGGTAGCTTAATGGAGAGTGGTGTTGGAGATTAGAGACTGGAGATTGAGGGGTATATACCATTTGGAGCCGAACCAGACCTTTGGGTGATTGGAGGTGAATCTCCAATCTCCAATCTCTAATTTCTAATTCCCATTCCCAATCAGGGAGCAGCCAGTGGAGGCGGGAGTTTACTGGCTGAGAGCCGGGGGTAGGAGCCTTCGATGGGAAAATCCGGTCTAGTATTGTCCAACGGTCGCCGGCGTAGGCGGTAACTTCCCGTCGGTGGGTGGCGCCCAGATGCCGGTAGCCATTGTGCTGCGCTGCGGCGCGCTCCCAGGCGCCGTCCTCCGCCCGCGACCACTCGATCCCCTGTGCCTGGGCCCAATCCAGCCACAAAAACCGCCCGGCCCGGGTCATCTGGTCGGTCCCGTCCAGGCTGACCGTGTTGTGGACCTCGGTACGGGCCAGGGCATTCTCCCAGGGCGGCGGAGCGTTATAGAGGTAAGTGCCGGCATCCTGGGCTACATTCAGCCCCCGCCACCATAAATCCAGGTGCAGCTGGTCAGCATGCCCGGGCCGGTCGGTAAAGCTCGCCGCCCGCAGATAGGCCCAGGAGTGGTTCTCCGGCAGGCGCAGAACAAGCGGAGATTGTGGTTGAAGCTTGCTGGCTGCAGAAGGGTTTAGAATATCTCTCTGACCAACCTGCGAACGAGCGAACACGCTCGCGGCAACCTTCCAACCTTCAACCCCTAACCAGAGCCCCAATTCATCCCACGGTCCCGAGGAAAAGGCCCGCTCGCCTGTAAAGGCCAGGCAGGCTGCCTGCAGTACGGGGTGGAAATCGAAGTAGGAGCAGATCGAGAGTGGCAGGATATCGGCCCCGTCGTTGGGGCCCAGGTTAGGAACGCGGCCGCTGCCCGGATCGTGCAAAGCCAACAACCAGCGGGCTGCCGCGGCTAACTTCTGGCAGGTCCCTTCAGGCAGGCGCTGGCCCTGGACCTGAGCGATTCGTTTAGCCCACAAGGCGGCCTGAAGCATCAAGCGGTGGTAGTTCGTGCTGTGCTGGATATAAGTCCCATCGCCGTCGATCTGGGACTGCAGGGCTTCATTCAGCCATCTCCAACCCAAACTGCGCCAGCCCCCCGCCTGGGGGTGTTCTGCCAGAGCTGCTCCGGCGGTGTACAGTCCTACGGCTTCTGCCAGCAAATGGTTGTTGTTCTGGGCGCGTGCGTAAGCCAGGGTAGGAGGGATCCGCCCGGCATGCGCGGCTGCCGCTTCTGCCAGGCGCACCCTGCGCTGCTCCGTGCTGTGCTTTGACCCGGCGAAGACTTGATCGGCGAAGACGAACGCCATCAGCCGCAGCGCCACCTCCTGCCCTGAAGCCCAATGCGGCCCCAGGTTTGTTGGGTTGGCGTCCAAGAAAGCCTCGCAGTACTTCCAAAATGCACCTGCATAGCGTTCATCCCCGCTCAAAAGATACGCCCGCCCCAGCGTATACGCCCACCCAAACCTCCCCGGTTCCCAGATAAACTTAATATCCTTATCCTCAGCACCTGGGCGCACACCGTGCGCCCCTACGACCCCCTGCTCATAAAATGTCCAATGCTTTAGCGGTTCCGGGATCTTCAAATGCAGCGGCACCGGCTCACCGCCGAACAACCTTACCCTTCCCTCAACAATCTCGTCCGCCTCAGACAGCAACAAATCCTGCCCCTCGCCCAGAACCGCTGCTAGTTCTTCTCTCTTTGGCAAATCCAAGAGTGGACGAAGGACGAAGGACGAAGGACCAACA
>JBQGEN010000502.1:0-3588 GCA_052039615.1 Sideroxyarcus sp.
TCGTTCTGCGACAGGAAATGATGGCGATAGCGCGCCACCAGCGGCTCGTACTTCTCTTCCGGCGCATCGGGAACCGCGTGGCGCAAGGCCTGCATCAGTCCCAGGCCGATCACGTGGCGCGCGGTTTCGTCGTCCGGCACCGGCAGATCCAGATCGCGGCAGGCCGCCTGGATCGAAGCGGCAATGATCGCCGTGGACTCCATCACCGTGCCGTCCCAGTCGAACACGATCAAGTCATAACGTTTTGTCATTCATACCACCCAAGGAAAACAGGCGCGGATTCTACCACCGGCAACCCGCCCGCCCCGTATAATGCGCGCCCTTCCCACAGGATAGAACATGAGCCTCATTTATCTGCTGGACCTGTGCGCCGTCGCCGTGTGCGCCATCACCGCCACGCTGGAGGCGCATCGCCGCGAGCTCGACCTGTTCGGCGTGGCCGTCATCGCCGTCATTGCCGGCATCGGCGGCGGCACCGTGCGCGACATCCTGCTCGGTCGCCTGCCGGTGTACTGGGTGCATGACCCCATCTACGTCATGGTCGGCCTCTGCGCCGCCGTGTTCACGTTCTTCCTGGGCCGCAAGCTGCCGCTCCCCAGGAATTTCTTCCTGCTGCCGGACGCCATCGGCTTGGCCCTGTTCACCGTGATCGGCACCAGCGTGGCGCTAGGCCTGCACGTGCACTGGTTCATCGCCGCACTGATGGGCGTCATCACCGGCGTGTTCGGCGGCGTCATCCGCGACATCCTGTGCAACGAGGTGCCGCTGATCTTCCGCACCGACATCTATGCCACCGCCTCGCTGATCGGCGCATTGTTGCTCATCACGCTGGACGAGCTGGGCATGGCGCACAACCCGGCCCTGGTCGCCGCGATGGTCGTGACCGTCGCCATCCGTCTGGCGGCGATCCGCTGGCACATCCATTTACCGCGCTTGCGCCCTCACGACTGATGGACAACTCCCTCCCCTCCTGGCTCGTCTACTGCCGCCCCGGTTTCGAACGCGATTGCGTCGAAGAGACGCAGGCCAAACCCGTCGAAGCCGTCGAGAACTCCGGCTACCTCGTGCTGCAAGGCAAGGCGAAACTGGCCTACGACCAGCTCGCCTTCGCCCGCCAGCTGCTGCGCCTGCATGGCGAAGTGAGCGACCTGCCGGAGCGCGACCGTCTTACGCCGCTGTTGGCGGCGCTGCCTGCGGTACCGGAGAAATTCGGCGCACTGTATCTGGAAGTGCCGGACACCAACGAGGGCAAGACGCTGTCCGGTTTCACGCGGCGATTTCAGCCATTGCTGGAAGATGCGCTCGTCAAGGCAGACCGCTTGCTCCCACCTCCCCTCGGGGGAGAAGGGCTGGGGGAGAGGGGAAATGTGCCGCGCCTGCATATCTTCTTCCCCGACGAGCACCGCGCGCTGATCGCCACCAGCGATCTGCACAACAGCAGCGCCGCACTCAACGGCATCCAGCGCGTCAGCATGGCGAGCGATGCGCCCAGTCGCTCCTACCTCAAACTCGCCGAAGCGTTTGAAGTGTTCCTCGACAAAAAAGAACAGGCGCTATGGTTGAAACCGGGCATGACCGCAATCGACCTGGGCGCAGCTCCCGGCGGCTGGACCTGGCAACTGGTGCAGCGCGGATTGAAAGTCACTGCGGTGGACAACGGCCCGCTAAAGGGCGCGGCGGCGGGGCATCCCAATATCAAACACCTGCGCCAGGACGGTTTCCGCTTCCGCCCGCAACGTCCGGTGGACTGGCTGGTGTGCGACATGGTGGAGCAACCGCAGCGCGTGGCGGCCCTGATGACCGAATGGTTCGTCGGCGGTATGACGCAACACGCCATCTTCAACCTCAAGCTGCCGATGAAGAAGCGCGTCGCCGCCTTGCGTGAAGCGCTCGACAGCATGCGCAAAACGTTCAATGCCAAAGGCATCCGCTACCAGCTGGAAGCCAAGCAGCTCTACCACGACCGCGAAGAAGTGACGGTATATCTGGCGCGCAAACGCTAGCAGGCGCGTCGTAACGCGGGAGCCGCCCGATGCTCAGGCGGCCGCAGCATCCAGCTTATCCAGGAACTTCTGCAACTCCGGCGGCAGCGGCGCAGCAATGCTCAGCGGCTCGCCCGTGAGCGGATGATTGAAGGCGATGCTGTGCGCATGCAGAAACATCCGCTTCAGTCCACGCTTCGCCAACTCCTTGTTGCGCGCAAAGTCGCCGTACTTGTCGTCGCCCGCGATGGGAAAGCCGAGATGGGAGAGATGCACGCGGATCTGGTGGGTGCGCCCGGTCTTAAGTTGCGCTTCCAGCAGGGTGAATTCCGGCCAGCTCTTTTGCAGGGTGAAGATCGTATGCGAGGCCTGCCCGTCTTCGCGCACCATCACGCGCTTCTCGCCCTGCGGCGTGTCGAACTTGTGCAACGGCAACTTCACATGCTGCTTGGCGTTCTTCCACTGGCCCAGCACCAGGGTGAAATAGCGCTTGTCGCTGTTGCCCTCGCGCATGATCTCGTGCAGCCCGGTCAGCGCCGAGCGTTTCTTCGCCACCAGCAGCACGCCCGAGGTCTCGCGGTCGAGCCGGTGCACCAGTTCGAGGAACTTGGCCTGCGGCCGCGCGCTGCGCAGCTGTTCGATGACGCCGAAGCTCACGCCGCTGCCGCCATGCACCGCCGTTCCAGCCGGCTTGTTGATGGCGATCAGCGCATCATCCTCATACAGAATGGGGAATTCGGTCGCCGGGACGTACTCGCTCTCGGGCTTTTCGGCCACACGAATGGGCGGGATGCGCAGCACATCGCCCAATTGCAGGCGATAGGTCTGGTCCACGCGCTTCTTGTTGACCCGCACCTCGCCGCGCAGGATGCGGTAGATGTGGCTCTTGGGTACCCCCTTCAGCTGGCGGAACAGGAAGTTATCGATGCGCTGACCTTCGCTGCCCTCGTCGATTTCCAGCCAATTGACAGATTCTTTGCTTAAACCGTTCATTTTGAATATACTTCGCGCCTCGCGTGTGCGCCTTCGTGAAACGGGATGTTCATTTTCCCCGTCCAACCTAAGGCAGGCAATCAAGCCGCCTACGAAGAAGCAGCCCGCCCGGTTAATCTCACTCACCGGAGACAAGCAGTGATGGTAATTGATTTGCGCGCTCTAAGCACCAAGCAGATAGATTTTGGCGTGCTGCCCCACTTGGCGGCATGCAGATACAGACAAGCTAAACAACGAGAATAAGAACTTGAACCACCGTCGTCATCACAACTCACTGAAAGTTTGCACGACCCTCGTTCTCGCGCGCTAAGCGGCGCGTAGCTTTGTCCTGCCCGTGTCAGAGCGCGGGAGAAAAATATGAAACGCATGTTATTCAATGCGACGCAGCCGGAAGAACTCCGCGTCGCCATTGTGGATGGTCAGAAACTCGTCGACCTCGACATTGAAACCGCCGGCAAAGAGCAGCGCAAGAGCAACAGCTACAAGGCCATCATCACCCGCATCGAGCCCAGCCTCGAAGCCTGTTTCGTCGAATACGGCGGCACCCGCCACGGATTCCTCCCCTTCAAAGAAGTCTCCCCGCAGTACTACCAGCCCGGCGCCGGCAGCCGCT
>JBQGEN010000503.1:0-1780 GCA_052039615.1 Sideroxyarcus sp.
CACATACAATCATATATTGAGCGCGATCCATTCGCCGTCGCCAGCGTCGAGATCTCGGGCTATCGAACCATCGTCTCGGTGCCGATGCTCAAGGATAATGAGCTGATTGGTGCCATCAACATTTTTCGCCAGGAAGTCCGGCCGTTCACCGACAGGCAGATCGAGTTGGTCAAGAATCTTGCAGCGCAGGCCATCATCGCCATCGAGAACACGCGGCTGCTCAACGAGCTGCGCGAGTCGTTGCAGCAGCAGACCGCCACTGCCGACGTGCTCAAAGTGATCAGCTCGTCGCCCGGAGAACTCGCGCCGGTATTCGAGGCGATGCTGGCGAATGCAGTTCGCATCTGCGAAGCCCGGTTCGGCAACCTGTTCCTCTATCGGGACGGCACCATGCAGATCGTCGCGATGCACAACCCGCCGCCGGCCTATGCCGAGCTCTGGCGGCAGAATCCGGTCGTGGTGGTGAGCGAGAGCCCGCACATGCCAATTGCGCGCTTGGCGGCGACCAGGCAAGTTGTCCACATAAGCGACATCACCGAAGAACCGGGCTACGTCGTGCACGACCCGCGCGTGGTCACCATCCGACACGCGGGCGGCATGCGCACCATGCTGCTGGTGCCCATGCTCAAGGACCAGGAGCTCGTCGGCGGGATCGTGATCTATCGCCAGGAGGTGCGCCCGTTCAGCGATAAGCAGATCGAGCTGGTGAAAAACTTCGCGTCCCAGGCGGTCATCGCCATCGAAAACACGCGGCTGCTGAACGAGCTGCGCGAATCGCTGGCGCAGCAGACCGCCACCGCAGACGTGCTCAAGGTCATCAGCCGCTCGACCTTCGATCTCAGGTCCGTCCTCGGCACGCTGGTCGAGTCGGCGTGCCGGCTGTGCGAGGCAGACATCGGTAACATCGCGCGGCCCGCGGGCGACGGCAGCTTCCGGGTCGAGGGCTGCTACGGCATGTCGCCCAAGCTGATCGAGGAGGTGCAGCGCCGTCCGCTCAGGGCCGGCCGCGGCAGCGCGATCGGCCGCGCCTTGCTGGAGCGCCGCACGATCCATATTGACGACGCGCAGAACGATCCGGACTACGAGTTGGTCGAAGCCCGCAAGCTTGGCGGGCTTCGCACCATGCTCGGCGTGCCGCTGTTGCGCGAGGGAATCCCGCTCGGGGTATTCGCCCTGGCGCGACAGTCGGTGCGCCCGTTCACCGAACGGCAGATCGAGTTGGTGCAGACCTTCGCCGATCAGGCGGTCATCGCAATAGAGAACGTCCGGCTGTTCGACGAAATCCAGGACAAGAACCGCCAGCTGCAGCAAGCCAGCGAGCACAAGTCGCAGTTCGTCTCCAGCGTGAGTCACGAGCTGCGCACTCCGCTCAACGCCATCATCGGGCTTACCGAGATGATGGTCACCAACGCGGCGCGCTTCGGCACCGAGAAGGCCGCCGAGCCGCTTCATCGCGTGCATCGCGCCGGCACCCATCTCCTTGGCCTCATCAACCAGGTGCTAGACCTCTCCAAGATCGAGGCGGGCAAGCTGGAACTCAATCCGCAGACCGTGCAGCTTGCTCCGCTGATCGACGAGGTCGTCGGCACCGCGCGCCAGCTCGCCCAGCAGAACAAGAACCGCCTGGTAGTGGAGGTCGAAGAGAACCTCGGCGTCCTGACCGTTGACCCCATGCGGCTGCGGCAGATTCTGCTCAACCTTCTGAGCAACGCCTGCAAGTTCACCAAGGAGGGCGAGGTCAAGCTGCGGGCGAACAGGGTCAGCAACGGCCGCCACTGGG
>JBQGEN010000504.1:0-5517 GCA_052039615.1 Sideroxyarcus sp.
GACCGCAGCCCGCACCGAAGAGATCCCCTTCGTGGTGGCACGCATCGTGTTACAGGACTTCACCGGCGTGCCGCTGCTGGCCGACCTGGCCGCCATGCGCGACGCCGCCGCCAAAGCGGGCAAAGACCCCAAGGTCATCGAGCCGCTGGTGCCCGTTAACCTTGTGGTGGACCACTCGGTGCAGGTGGACTACTACAACCGCCCCGACGCGCTGAAGCTGAACATGGAACTGGAATTCGAGCGCAACAACGAGCGCTACCGCTTCATGAAATGGGGCATGCAGGCGTTCGACACCTTCAAGGTCGTTCCGCCCGGCGTCGGCATCGTGCACCAGGTGAACCTCGAATACCTGGCGCGCGGCGTGCTGCAGAAGGACGGCGTGACTTATCCGGATACATTGGTTGGAACTGACTCGCACACCACCATGATCAACGGCATCGGCGTGGTCGGCTGGGGCGTGGGCGGCATCGAGGCCGAAGCGGGCATGTTGGGCCAACCCGTGTACTTCCTGACACCCGATGTAGTCGGCGTGCACCTGAAAGGCAAGCTGCGCGAAGGCGTCACCGCCACCGATCTGGTGCTGACCGTCACCGAGCTGCTGCGCAAACAGAAAGTGGTCGGCAAGTTTGTCGAGTTCTTCGGCGAAGGCACCGCCGCGCTGACCCTGCCCGACCGCGCCACCATCGCCAACATGGCGCCGGAATACGGCGCGACCATGGGCTTCTTCCCGGTGGACGACGTGACCGTGGACTACATGCGCTACACCGGCCGCACCGCTGTCGAGGTGGACGCCTTCGCTTCCTACTTCAAGGCGCAGGGGCTGTACGGCATCCCGCAGGCGGGCAGCATCGACTACAGCAGCGTGGTGGAACTGGACCTTTCCAGCATCGAGCCATCGCTGGCGGGACCGAAGCGCCCGCAGGACCGCATCGCGCTGTCGAAGATGAAGGAGACCTTCAACACGCTGTTCAGCAAACCCATCGCCGAGAACGGCTTCAACAAGCCCGCCGCCGAACTGGGCAAGCGCTATACCACCGCCCTGCCCGATCGCAGCAACGCGGTGTGCATCCCGATCTCCGGCGGCGGCGCCATGGAAGACGCCAAGTACCGCACGGAAATGACCATGGCGGACGAGCATCCCTCTGCCTCGGTGCGCCGCGAGACACCGGACGAGATGCTGCCGCCGGTCGAGATCGGCCACGGCGACGTGCTGATCGCCGCGATCACGAGTTGCACCAACACCTCCAACCCCAGCGTGCTGCTCGCCGCCGGCCTGCTAGCAAAGAAGGCCGTGGCGAAAGGCCTGCGCGTCAGGCCGCACATCAAGACCTCGCTGGCCCCCGGATCGCGCGTGGTGACCGACTACCTGACCAACGCCGGCCTGCTGGAACCGTTGTCGCAACTGGGCTTCACGCTCGCCGCCTACGGCTGCACCACCTGCATCGGCAACTCCGGCCCGCTGGACGCCATGCTGGAGGACGCCATCGTCAAGAACGACCTGATCGCCGCCGCGGTGCTGTCCGGCAACCGCAACTTTGAGGCGCGCATCCACGGCAACATCAAGGCCAACTTCCTCGCCAGCCCGCCGCTGGTGGTCGCCTACGCCATCGCCGGCAAGGTAAACATCGACCTCGACACCGAGCCGCTGGGCACGGGTAAGGATGGTCAGCCCGTCTACCTGAAGGACATCTGGCCCAACAGCGCGGAAGTGCAGACCGTAATGAAGTACGCGGCCAATCCCGAGGTGTACCAGCGCCTGTACAGCGACCTCACCAAGGATCTGCCGCTGTGGAACGCCATCGCCGCGCCCACCGGCGACCGCTACCAGTGGGACGATTCCACCTACATCGCCTGCCCACCGTTCTTCGATGCGCCCGCCCCCAGGGTCGGCGACATCAAGGGCGCGAAGGCGCTGGCGCTGATGGGCGACTCCGTCACCACCGACCACATCAGCCCGGCCGGTAGCTTCAAGCCCACCACGCCCGCAGGCAAATATCTGCAGAGCAAGAACGTCGCGGTGAAGGATTTCAACAGCTACGGCTCGCGCCGCGGCAACCACGAGGTGATGATGCGCGGCACCTTCGCCAACGTGCGCATCAAGAACCTGATGCTGCCGCCCAAGGAAGATGGCTCGCGCGTGGAAGGCGGCTACACCCTGTACAAGGGCGAACAGATGGCGATCTACGACGCCGCGATGAAGCACATCGCCGACGGCACACCGACCGTGATCTTCGCCGGTGAGGAATACGGCACCGGCTCCAGCCGCGACTGGGCGGCCAAAGGCACGCAGTTACTGGGCGTGAAGGCCGTCATCGCCAAGAGCTACGAACGCATCCACCGCAGCAACCTGGTGGGCATGGGCGTGCTGCCGCTGCAGTTCAAGGGCAGCGACAACCTCGCAGCGCTCAACCTGACAGGTGATGAGACCTTCGACCTCGCCGGCATCAACGACAACCTCAAACCGCAGCAGGACGTGACGCTGACCATCACCCGCAAGGACGGCAGCAAGCAGAACGTCGCCCTGCTGCTGCGCATCGACACCCCGATCGAAGTGGACTACTACAAGAACGGCGGGATTTTGCCGTTTGTGCTGAAGGAACTGGTGAGCAAGGCGTAAGCGGTCAGCTCACGGTGCAAAAAAAGAAGAAGCCCGCGAAAGCGGGCTTCTTTGTTTCGGAATTTTAGATGACCGCTATTAACCCTTAAGAGACACTCAGATCTTCCGAAACCGGACGTTCAACGTAAAGTTACGGGGCGCCGCGCTTTTGCGGCATCCCGCTTGAACGACGGGTTGGGCTTGCTACTCATGAAGGCACCGTAACTCTTGAGCAGACCATTTTCCACCCGCATCTAAACAGCTATCAGTTGCAACAAAAACTCTGGCACTTGGAAAGATACCAAGAATACCTGCAAGGATAAGAAACACAACAGCTACCCTATTGAGTAACGGCAACCTTCCAATAAGAATAAACATGCCAATACCCGCGCTGAGAAATGCCAACGACCATGACAAATAATTGCCAGCGCTGAATAGCCAGCCCTCAGGGTTTGGTGTGGGTGGGCCACCAGCAAGCCAAGCTCGGTAAACAGCACTGTTGAGGTAAACGAGAAATAGAGCAATGCCAGCGAGTAATAAGCTCCAGCGAACAGTTACTTTCACGATGTTCATGATGTTGCCCAACGTAGAGCTCAGGGGCGCGTAGCCGGCTTGCCGGCGGAGCGCCCCTCTGGAGCGCCTTGTTCGGCGCGAAGTTTTTGATCAACCGCACGGACTTCTGAAATTAGCTCGTGCCCTTTGTAAAAGAGTGGCGAGAGAGGGAGACGATTGTTGCCAAGGTCATCCTCTTTGGCTTCGACTGTTAGTACCCCATTGCCAGTGAGTAAATAGAAGCGCGTGTATGAAGGCTTGGGCAACGGGTAGCTCTTGGTCGGCTGCACCTGCTTAGAAAATTGCTGTGAGGCCGCGAGAAATGACTGAGCCGCACGATGAGGACCAGCGTGTGGGCCAAGCCCGATGATGCCGCCCCCGTTGCTGAAATAGAGGCTGACCGTGCCGTCGGCTAATGCCACAAGGGAAGCAACAGCCTCCGGATAACCAGTTTCCATTACGACGCCCCACACTTCGTTCGCATCTTTTAGCTTAACGCCAATGCTGTCTGGCTTTGTGCTGAGCACCATGTTGCGGAGCCCAGAATATGCATCCGCCACCTTGTAGTCGGCAGCACTGGCGCTTGGTGAAAAAAGCCCAGCAATGAATGAGAAGAAACTAGCCATAAGGAATATGCGCTTCATAGTGGTGACACCGAACGTGCTGCTAAGGGGCGCGCCGAAGGCGCGTCCCAGCGACCGAAGGGAGCGAACTTGAGCGTAGGGTTAAAAATGAGTCTGGTCATAGCTTGCCTCTGAAGAAGAGCACCATTCCCCACACCACGCCAATGCCGCAAATAGCGCCGCCGCATGCTGTGACACCAAACGCAAAAAGAAACAACGGTGTCGGTTGACCGGTATTAACCGCAAAGCCGAGACCCGCGCCGACCGCTGCCACAGCGATGCCTACGGATGCGATCCGCAGTGGCTTGGTTGTGCCGCGCCAGAAGCCTTCGGATGAATCAAGCATGGTCGCTTCGCTCGTTTCTAACAGTTATTAGACGGACGCACCGATCCGTATTATTAAAACGCAAATTTTCGATAACCATTTGATTCATCAATAGTCTCGAAAATCGACTGTCCGCATATGCGTAATAGTACGGGCGTGGGCTAAGTGTCTCCTTCTGGCCGCGATTTGCCTGTTTGTCTTTGCAAACGCTAACGTCCGAGATGCGCTCAACTTGAGACACTCGATTTTCATTTCTTCATTCGTCCCTGGCTAACCCTTAAGCGACCTTCAGCTTTCCAGAAAGCGGACACTCAATGTGCAGGTTGTATCCTTGCGGCGTTACTGCTTCGCTATTTTCCAACCAACCATGGACCCCAATCATCCAAAACGTCTCCCCTGCCACTTGCGGATACTCGATATTTCATTGTTCCTGTCTTCAGTTTGAGGCCGGCAAGATTAATTTGAATGTGCGTACTCATTGCATCAGGCATATCAGCCAAACTCGGAACCGTTAATTGAATTGAACGTTGCCCATCTGGGCGCTGAATATCTTGAAGTCTAAGTGTGCATACATTTTGACTGGTGCGAGTAAGGTGATAAAACGTGCCGGGCTCATCAGGGAGTACGCCAATTCCGTCGTCAGAGCTCTCAGCATTGGCAGCGGTAGTTTGTATTGGCGCAGATAACGCTCGAATCAGTTTCCCATCGTGCCCCCAAATACTCACAATTCGACGACTCTTTTGTCCTGCGGGTGAGTCAATAGGCATGCCGTATGTAACTACGTTTTCGTTGCTTATATCTGCAAGAAAAGTTGTTTCATTCATCACAGGTAACTGGCTGTATTTCTTTGTCGCGATTTCGATAATTCGACGAAGCTCCTGCCAATTGTCCTTGGTTTTTACATAATTGAACAATACTAGCTTTCTCTTGTTTGGAGAAAACATGGATTGACTTATGTGTGTGTAAAGAGCATAGCGCACGCCATTTTTCTTGAACTCAAACACCGAGCTCGATTCACTTGCACACCCGAACGTGTATTTAGTCAGGGAATACGGATCAGGCAGCACTGTTTTCGCATCACCCTGCTTGCTCCAGCTATCAATCCCCATGGTCGTAGCTTCATCCTCGCCCTGAATTTCGTATATATCGGGCGAAAAGCTGTTTCTATTGACCAGACCACTGATCTCGACCTTTCGGTACCAGTTCTTCATTGGGTCAAAGAACTCGGGTTGGCAATCGAATGTTGGAGCCTCGCGAGTTGCGCCGTTATAAGAGGATGTAGGTACTGGAACATCAGCGAAAACAATTGGCCACTCATCTCCGTAGGCGACAGTAGTTGAGACCAAAAGCATTCCGCCAATAAGCGAGGTCCAATCAATGCTTCTGGTATTGCATGGTGTCATACGAATCCCTTGGAGTTG
>JBQGEN010000505.1:0-7497 GCA_052039615.1 Sideroxyarcus sp.
CAGTTCCTGTCACAAGAAGGAAGACGACAAGGCGCACAAGGGCAAGTTCGGCAACAAGTGCGAGTCCTGCCACGTCGAGCGCGACTGGAAAGAGATCAAGTTCGATCACGACAAGACCAAGTTCCCGCTGCTGGGCAAGCATCGTGCGCCGCTGAAATGCACGAGCTGCCACAAGGGCGACATGTACAAGGACAAGCTGAAGACCGACTGCTTCTCTTGTCACGAGAAGGACGACAAGAACAAGGGCCAGGAAGGCAAGAAGTGCGAGTCCTGCCACAACGCGGATTCGTGGACCAAGACCACCTTCAACCACAACAAGATGTCGACGTTCCCGCTGCTCGGGCGCCACTTCCTGGTGGACTGCAAGAAGTGTCACCTGGCGCCGACCTTCAAGGACGCGAAATCCGACTGCTGGTCGTGCCACGAGAGGGAGGATGCCAAGACGCACAAGCGCCGCTTCGGCACCGAGTGCCAGGACTGCCACAACACGCGCGATTGGATGGCGTGGGACTTCAACCACGACAAGACCGACTTCAAGCTGGACGGGGCGCACAAGAAGGTGGCGAACAAGTGCTACTCATGCCATGCCAAGCCGATGGACAAGAAGGTGGTGCTGACCACCGCATGCGGCAGCTGCCACGAGCGTGACGACGTGCACCACGGCAGCTTCGGCGACCGCTGCGAGCGCTGCCACGACGGCGATGACTGGAAGAAGGTGAAGATGGGCGTCGTAAGTAGCTCGGGCAGCACGAAAGACCCGAAAAAGAAGAAGTAAACGTTGAATTGGTGGGAAAGCTAATTTTGGGAGGTGGATCATGAAACGACTGGGACAAATATTGGGCGGCTTGCTTGCCGTCGTGCTGACCGTGGCGTCCGTGCAGGCCGCCGAGCGGCTGGCCGGGCGCGACTTCAATCACATGGCCACCGGCTTTCCGCTTTCCGGCGGACACGCCACGGCGCCATGCGAAACCTGCCACGTGGGTGGGGTGTTCAAGGGCACGCCGCGGAATTGCGACGGCTGCCATGCGGTCGGCAAGCGCGTGCTGGCGACGCCCAAATCGAATGCGCACGTCGTCACCGACGCGCCGTGCGAGAGCTGTCACTTCAATACGTCCACATGGTTCGGCGCGCGCTACAACCACGGCACGGCGGCTCCCGGACAGTGCAAAACCTGTCATGGCGGGCGGCAAGCTGCAGGCAAGCCCGCATCTCACAATGCCGGAAGTAAGGCGACCGCATCCTGCGATAGCTGCCATCGCTCTTCCTCATGGTTGCCCGCGAGCTGGAACCACATCGGCGTAGCGCCCGGCACTTGCGCGACTTGCCACAATGGCACTACCGCGACCGGCAAAACACCGAGCCATACCACGACGGCCATGGCAACATTCCAGTGCGACAGATGCCACTCCTTCAGCGGCTGGTTGCCGGCCGGGTTCAAGCATTCGGCTGGCGATGCGGGACAGTGCAGAACATGCCATGCCACTACCCCGCAACCAGGCAGTCACACCAATGCGCTGTACCAGGTGTCTTGCGATAGCTGTCACAGGACCACTGCATGGTTGCCGGCAACTTTCAGCCATACCGGCGTAGCGCCCGGCACCTGCGCGACCTGCCATAACGGTATTGATGCGACCGGAAAGACGGGTACTCATACCACGACCGCCAAGGCGACCTGGGCATGCGATGCCTGCCACACCACCCGCGGCTGGCTTCCCGCCCAATACACGCACACATCGGGTGCTGCATGTTCCAGCTGCCACAACGGCACTTTTGCTGTGGGAAAGAATGCGGGCCATATCGCCACGACCGAGGAGTGCAGTGTTTGCCATACGTCGACAACGACATGGCTGGGGGCATTGGGCGCGATGCCGTCCAACCACATTCCGTTCAACGCCGGCACGACATGCGGCAGTTGCCATATCGGGACGGGCACCGTGAGTGGCCCGACCTTGCACAGCTACCTGACGAGCAAGGCATGTACCACCTGCCACCTGAGGAACAACCCTTATGCAGCCTGGGGGCAGGAGACGAAATCGCTTGGACACGAAGGCTGGAGCACAGGCGACTGCTCCCAGTCCGGGTGCCACAGGCCTGTCGGCAACAGGGGTACGTCTTATATCAATTGGGACTGACAGGTGATTGATCGGGAGCCGCGCAGGCATGCGCGGTTCTTGTGTGTAGTCATAATATAAATATTTGTTGCGTTTATCAGGAGCAGAGCATGTTTTCGCTGAAACGATTGGTTCTCGCGTCATTCCTGTTTGTCGGGATGAATGGCGTCGCCGTCCTTGCCCAGCCGCTGGATGACGTGAGCCTCGAATTCCAGGAGCAGGGGGTCGTCGCCACCATCCGCCTCACGGGGCCGGTGCGTTATCAGAGCCACTTCCCGCAGAGCCATGGCAAGACGCTGGAGATCCTTTACGACCGCGTGCAGGGTGCGACCAGTGCCGAGCCGTGGGTGGACAACGAAGTGCGCAAATCGCCGCCTTCGGGCCTCATCCCCAGCTTCACGGTCACCACGCGCGATCAGCAGACCAAGCCGCGGCTGGTGATCGAGTTCGCACGCGAGACGGAATACAGCGTTGCGCCGGGCAAGGACAGCCGCAGTCTGCTGCTCACCATCCGCCCGCAAAAGCGGGCGATCGGCACCGGCCCCTTGCCCCTGTTGCCGACGATCGCGCCGGCAATGACGCCAGCGCCAGCGGCCGCATTGACTGCGGAACAGGCCGCCGCCGCCGAGACCAACCAGCAGGCGCGGGCCTTGATGGTGCAGGGGCGCGATGCGCTGGCGGGCAGGAACAACGACGCGGCGGTGGAGGCGTTCAACAAACTGCTGTTGTTGCCGCCCAACGATTTCACGCAGGACGGACAGGAGTGGGTAGGCGTGGCGCGCGAGCGCGCGAATCAGAAAGAGCGGGCCCGGGTCGAGTACGAACTCTACCTGCGACTGTATCCGGAAGGCGCGGGGGCGGAACGCGTGGCGCAGCGCCTGGCGGGACTGTCGGGGAACGGGGCAGACCTTGGCATCGTTGAGACCGCCGAGAAGAAACAGCAGGCGCGCTGGACGACCTTCGGCAGCATCTCGTCGCGCTACTACTACGGCAAGAGCAACATCGAAACGACCCAGACCTTCAACGGCGTGCCGGAGACGCTGACCTCGTCGCTGAACGACCAGTCCATGCTCATCACCAGTGTAGACGCATCCGAGCGCTACGTCAGCGATGAACACGACGGCCGCCTGGTGTTGCGCGACGTGAATACGCAGAATTTTCTGGAGAACCAGTCGGGCCAGAACCGGCTCTACGCGGCCTATGGCGAGATCAAGGGGCGCACGCAGGACTATCTGTTGCGGCTGGGCCGGCAATCCTCCTATGGCGGCGGGGTGCTGGGGCGTTTCGACGGCCTGGCCGGCTCCTATGGCAACGCAGAGGAACTGCGCTTCAACGGCGTAGCGGGTTCGCTGGTGGATTATTCGCAGGGCAGCAAGCCGAAATTCTACGGGGCGAGCGTGGATCGCGGGGCGTTCTCCCTGTATGGCATCAACCAGACGGTGGATGGCACGCTGGAGCGCCGCGCCCTGGGGTCGGAATGGCGCTATTTCGAGGGCAAGCAGACCGCCTATGCGTTGCTGGATTACGACATGTCCTTCAAGGCGGTGAATGCGGCACAGTTCATGGGTACGACGGGGCTGACTCAGGCCACGCTGAACTACATGCTCGACCACCGCAAGACGCCTTCGCTGAGCATTCGCAATGCACTGAACGGCGCGAGCACTTCCTCCGTCGATGCGCTGCTGCAGACCATGTCCACCAGTAGTCTGCGCGCCCTGGCGTGGGAGCGCACCGCCATATCCAACATGGGACAGGTCGGCGTGACCATGCCGTTGCGCGACAAATGGCAAGTGGGCGGGGATTTCCGCCTGACCAACACGACGGGCCTGCCAGCCAGCGGGACCGATCCGGCCACGAACGGCGGCGTGATCGCCCCCGAGGGATTCGTCGCCGCAACGCCGAGCCGCGGCTTGGAGAAGAGCCTGACCGGCCAGCTCATCGGTAGCGGCCTCTACAAGGAGGGTGATATCTGGTCGGCCAGCATTACCTTCGGTTCCGGAGTGGCCAGAAGCAACTCGGTCTATGTCTATAACCACACCCAGTTCCAGAACGGTTGGATGATGGATACGACACTGCAACTGTCCAACATGACCGATCAGCTCGGCGGCACGACCAAGCGCACCTCGCCCATGTTGCGCGGCGCGTATCGTTTTCGCGAACAGTTCTATTTCGATGTGGATGGCGGCGTCGAATGGACCGACTACAGCGGCAGCCAATCGAACAGCAAGACGACGCGCTACTTCTATTCGGCCGGATTGCGCTGGGACTTCTAGAACTGCCTCCGTAGTGCCAGGACAAGGCCGCCAGACGCTAGTCTGGCGGCCTTGTTGTATGGAAAGGCGCGCGCTTTTGTCCGCGCTCTGGTAAATTCCGCGCTGTTCCAAATTTACCGTTCATCATGAAAATCCACGAATACCAGGGTAAAGAGATATTGCGCGAATTCGGCGTGCCGACCCCGCGCGGAAAGGCATGTTTTAGCGTCGAGGAGGCGGTCGCCGCCGCGCGCCAATTGGGCGGCAACGTCTGGGTGGTCAAGGCGCAGATCCATGCGGGCGGCCGCGGCAAGGGCGGCGGGGTCAAGGTGGCGAAGTCGCTGGACGAAGTGCGCGACTGCGCGCAGCAGATCCTCGGCATGCAACTGGTCACGCACCAGACCGGGCCGCAAGGGCAGGTGGTGCGCCGCCTGCTGATCGAGGAAGGCGCGGCAATCAGCAAGGAGTTCTATATCGGCATGGTGGTGGACCGTGCCGCACAGCGCGTCGCAGTGCTGGCTTCCTCCGAAGGCGGCATGGAGATCGAGGAGGTCGCCAAACACTCTCCGCAGAAGATCCACACCGTGCGCATTGATCCGGTCACCGGGCTGGCTGCAGCCGAAGCCGGACAGGTCGCGCGTGCCATCGGCATCCCGGATGTGGCGAACGCCGAGGCGGTGCAGGTGCTGCAGGGACTGTATCGCGCCTTTGTCGAGAAGGATGCGATGCTGGCCGAGATCAATCCGTTGATCCTGACCGCCGATAACCATGTCGTCGCGCTGGATGCGAAATTCAACTTCGATTCCAACGCCTTGTACCGCCATCCCGAGATTCTCGCCATGCGCGATCTGGACGAGGAAGATCCGGCCGAGATCGAGGCGTCGAAATTCGATCTGTCCTACATTTCGCTCGACGGCGACATCGGCTGTCTGGTGAACGGCGCTGGACTGGCGATGGCGACCATGGACATCATCAAACTCTACGGCGGCAGCCCGGCCAACTTCCTCGATGTCGGCGGCGGCGCCAGCAAGGAGAAGGTCACCGAGGCGTTCAAGCTGATGCTGAAGAACCCGCATTTGAAAGCCATTCTGGTCAACATCTTCGGCGGCATCATGAAGTGCGACGTGATCGCGGAAGGCGTGGTCGCGGCGGCGCGCGAAGTGCAACTGAACGTGCCGCTAGTGGTGCGGCTGGAAGGCACCAACGTCAATCTCGGCAAGAAGATATTGGCCGATTCCGGCCTGCCCATCATCTCCGGCAACGACATGGCGGACGCGGCGGAGAAGGTCGTCGCGGCCGCGAGGGAAAGCAAATGAGCATCCTCATTAATAAAGACACCAAGGTCATTACCCAGGGCATGACCGGCAAGGTCGGCCAGTTCCACACCTTCCACTGCAAGCAGTATGCGAACGGCGCGAACTGTTTCGTGGCGGGCGTGAACCCGAAAAAAGCGGGCGAAGATTTCGAGGGTATCCCGGTGTATGCATCGGTGCTGGACGCGAAGAAAGCGACCGGCGCGACCGTATCGGTGATCTATGTGCCGCCCTCGGGCGCAGCGGCGGCCATCGATGAAGCGGTGGATGCCGATCTCGATCTGGTCATCTGCATCACCGAAGGCATTCCGGTGCACGACATGATCAGGACACGCTACAAGATGCAGGGCAGGAAGACCCTGCTCATCGGCCCCAATTGTCCCGGCCTGATCACGCCGGACGAGATCAAGATCGGCATCATGCCCGGCCATATCCACAAGAAGGGGCGCATCGGCGTTGTGTCGCGCTCCGGCACGCTGACCTACGAGGCGGTCGGGCAATTGACTGCGCTCGGCTACGGACAGTCCTCCTGCGTCGGCATCGGCGGCGATCCGATCAACGGTCTCAAGCACATCGACGTGATGAGACTGTTCAACGACGACCCGGACACCGATGCGGTGATCATGGTCGGCGAGATCGGCGGCAGCGACGAGGAGGAGTGCGCGCGCTGGATCAAGGCCAACATGCAAAAACCCGTGGTCGGCTTCATCGCCGGTGTTACCGCGCCGGAAGGCAAGCGCATGGGCCATGCCGGCGCGATCATTTCGGGCGGACAGGGTGGCGCCAATGAGAAGCTGGCGGTCATGGAAGAGTGCGGCATCCATATCACGCGCAACCCGGCCGAGATGGGGCGCGTCATGCAAAAAGTTCTGAAAGGTTAGGCAATGCTGGAAATGTTCTCTACGTCCCAATTCTGGGTGGATGTATTCAAGATCATCATGATCGACCTGCTGCTTTCCGGCGACAACGCGGTGGTGATCGCGCTGGCGTGCCGCAACCTGCCGGAGGCGCAGCGCAAAAAAGGCATCATGTTCGGCGTGGGCGGAGCGATCGGGCTGCGTATCGTGCTGACCTTCTTCGCCGTCGGTCTGCTGGCTCTGCCCTACCTGAAGCTGGTCGGTGCACTGCTGCTGCTGTGGATCGGCGTCAAGCTGATCCTGCCGGAAGAAGAACATGGCGAGGGCAACATCAAGGCGGAGACGCACCTGTGGGGCGCGGTGAAGACCATCATCATCGCCGATTTCGTGATGAGCCTGGACAACGTGCTCGGCGTGGCTGCAGCCGCGAAGGGAAGTGTGTTCCTGCTGGTATTCGGCTTGTTGATCAGCATCCCGCTGATCGCCTGGAGCAGCCAGCTGGTGCTGAAGCTGATCGACCGCTTCCCCTTCATCATCTATGCGGGCGGTGCGCTGCTCGGTTATGTGGCGGGCGAGATGCTGGTCGGCGAGGCGTCGCTCAAACCGCTGGTGGAGGCCAGGCATTATCTGCATTGGCTGATGCCGGCCTTCTGCGCCATCTTTGTGCTGGCGGCAGGGTGGTGGCTTGCGCAGCGCAAGGCGCTCAAGGCCGAGGCTGTCCACCTAGTGGACGAGCGGGTATCCGCTACACATGACAAATCCTGAAGGGAGCAGACGATGAAGATATTGATTCCGGTAGATGGTTCGGCCAGCGCCAATCGCGCGGTGGAGCATGCGGTCGCCAGTGTGGCCTGGTTGAAGGAGGTGCCGCAGATACATCTGCTTAACGTGCAGTGGAAGCTGGCGTCCGGCAATGTGAAACTGTTCATCAATCAGGATACGATCAACGACTATTACCGCGAGC
>JBQGEN010000506.1:0-13451 GCA_052039615.1 Sideroxyarcus sp.
TCGCCCTTGCGGCCGACACCGCGTTCGAGAATTTGTTGTGCCCTCGCCCCTTGGGAGAAAGGGGGCGGGAACAGGGGATTCTCTACATAAGCGCCCTCTCCCCCGACGTCTTCACCCGCAAGGGGGACGCCGTTCGGGACCCCGCTGCCGAGCGCTTCCGCTGTCCCGCTCGGGGGAGAGGGGCGCTTTCGCCAGTGCAGCAGATGCACCGGCAGAGCGTCCAGCACTTCGTTGCCGATGACCGCGCCGGAGATCGTTTCCGGCAGCGCATCCAGCCAGTGCACGCGTGCGGCGAGATGCGGCAGCTTGTCCTGCACCAGCGCTTGCTGGCGCTGGCGCAAGTCGGCGCTCACCTCAAGGATGGAATAACGCTCGGGCAGGGCGCCCAGTTTCTCCAGTTCGCCGAGGATGTCCACGGCCAGCTTGCCGCTGCCTGCGCCGAGTTCGAGGATGTGCGGCGAGCTGATCCGCATCACGTCGACCAGCTGCCGTGCCACGGTGCGGCCGAACAGCGTCGAGAGTTCCGGCGCGGTGATGAAGTCGCCCGCCGCGCCAAACTTGCGCGCGCCGGCGGTGTAGTAGCCCAGCCCCGGCGCGTACAGCGCCAGCTCCATGTAGCGCGAGAACGGTATCCAGCCGCCCTGGGCGGCGATGTCCCGCAGGATGAGTTCGCGCAACTGCGCGCTGTGCGCGAGCGCTTCGGGAGAGGGGGCGGGCAGGTTGACGGACATGGTCGGGTATAATTCGGGTGTTACCGGAGTTTAGTGGGGAAAGCGATGCAAGGCAAAACAGTATTGGTCACGGGCGGGGCGAAACGCGTCGGCGCGGCCATCGTGCGTCGCCTGCATGCGGCGGGCGCGAATGTGGCGATCCACTGCAACGCCTCGCTGGCCGAGGCGCAGGCGCTGCAGGCCGAGCTGAACGCGAGGCGTCCCGATTCGGCGTGCACGGTGCAGGCCGACCTGCTGCAGACGGAAGGCCTGCCGCGCGTGGTGGAGCAGGTACTGCAGGCGTTCGGCCATCTGGATGCGCTGGTCAACAATGCTTCCAGTTTCTACCCGACGCCGCTGGACGGGATGAGCGAGCAGCAATGGACCGACCTGCTCGGCACCAACCTTAAGGCTCCCCTGTTCCTGGCGCAGGCGGCAGCGGCGGAGTTGCGCCGCCGCCATGGCTGCATCGTCAACATCGTCGATATCCATGCCGAGCTGCCGATGCACGGGCACCTGCTGTACAACGTCGCCAAATCCGGGCTGGCCGGGCTGACGCGCGCGCTGGCGCAGGAGCTGGCGCCGCAGGTGCGCGTGAACGGCGTATCGCCCGGCGTGAACCTGTGGCCGGAACATTCGGCCTGGCAAGACGAGGAACGCCGGCGCATGCTCATCGCGCATACCCTGCTCAAGCGCGAGGGCGAGCCGGACGACATCGCGCGGACCGTGCAATTCCTGATCGCAGACGCGCCCTACATCACCGGGCAGGTCATCGCGGTGGACGGCGGACGGAGCATCAATATTTGAAGTTTCGCGGGGCCGGCCTGGGCCGTTCGTGGTGAGCTTGTCGAACCATGAGCGGCCCTTTGATAGATCCGAACAGAAATCAGAGCTACATATATGAACGACATCATCCAGCCTATACATTTCGAGCATCACTCCACCAACTTCAACCGCCTCAAGGGCAGGTTGGAAAGTTCGGTCGGCAAAGCCATCGGCGATTTCAACATGATCGAGGACGGCGACACCGTGATGGTGTGCCTGTCCGGGGGCAAGGATTCCTACACGCTGCTCGATATCCTGCTCACGCTGCAGAAGCGTGCGCCCATCGATTTCAAAATCGTCGCGATGAACCTAGACCAGAAGCAGCCGGGCTTTCCCGCCGACGTGCTGCCGAATTATCTGGAATCCATCGGCGTCGAGTTCCACATCGAGAACCAGGACACCTACTCCATCGTCAAGGAGAAGATCCCCGAGGGCAAGACCACTTGCTCGCTGTGTTCACGCCTGCGCCGCGGCATCATCTACAAGGTGGCGGGCGAGCTGGGTGCCAACAAGATTGCGCTGGGACACCACCGCGACGACATGGTGGAGACGTTGTTCCTCAACATGTTCTTCGGCGGCAAGCTCAAGGCCATGCCGCCCAAGCTGGTGACCGACAAGGGTGACCACATCGTGATCCGCCCGCTGGCCTATTGCGCCGAGAAGGACATCGCCCGCTACGCGCGCGGCATGGAGTTCCCCATCATTCCGTGCAACCTGTGCGGCTCGCAGGAGAACCTGCAGCGCCAGAACATCAAGCAGATGCTGCACGACTGGGAGCACCAGTATCCGGGGCGCACGCAGACCATCTTCACTGCCATGCAGAACGTCAAACCTTCGCACCTGCTCGACGCGGGCCTGTTCGACTTCAAGGGTATCCAGTTGGGGGCGCAGGTGGAAGAAGGGGATGTGGCGTTCGACTAATCGCCGCTCCGTTCGCCCTGAGCTTGTCGAAGGGTGAGCGTCAATTCAAAGGAGTGATTTGGTTCCGGTCATGGTTCGACAGGCTCACCACGAACGGAGGTTTTTTAAACCGCCGGATCCACCGCTATCTTGAAGATCACCTTGCGTATCGTGCCGCTGCCCACCAGCGGAGCGTGCGCATCTTCCGGAAAGAAAATGCAGAAATGATCCGGCGGCACCGGCACGTAGGAAGCCGGTGCATCGTGGAAGAAGCGGATGTCCTTCTCCACGCTGTGTTCGCTTACCGGATTCAGACAATCCGCCAGCGGTTTCCAGCCCATCGTCTCATCACCCTCCAGCACCAGCTGGATGTCGATGTAACGGCGATGCGCCTCCAGCTTCGCCATCGCCTTCGTCTTGGCCGGCACCTGCTCCACGATAGCGATCAGGTCGTCGCCAACGATGTTGTAACGTCCCGGCGCGACGGCGAACAGGTCGGTGTCGCGGATGTAGTCGAAGGCGCGCGCGAACAGCGGATGCAACGCGGCGTAGCGGTCGGACTGGGAGAGAGCGGAGAGGATCATTTGCGTTCCGGCAGCATGCGCGTCAGCGTGTTGTCGCGCACCAGATAGTGATGTTGAAAGGCGGCCAGTGCGTGCAGGCCGATGAGGAAGTATCCCGTCGTGCCGAAGAACTCGTGCAGTTCCTTGATCTGCTTCGCGAGGTCCTTGTTCTCTCCGATCAACGCGGGCAGTTCCAGGCCGAAGAACGGGATCGGCTTGCCGGCCGCGCTGAGCAACAGCCAGCCGCTGATCGGCATGGCTATCATCAGCACGTAGAGCGCCAGGTGCATGAGCTTGGAAGCAAGCTGCTGCCAGGCGACCGGCTCCGGCGCGATCGCTGGAGTGGGGCCGGTGAAGCGCGCCGCGATGCGCAGCCAGACCAGCACGAACACCAGCATGCCGAGCATGAAGTGCCAGGTCTTCAGCGCCTCGCGCGGATCGCTGCCTTTTTCGAACAGTTCGCGCAGTTCGATGGTGCCGTACACGGCGACGAACAGCAGCAGCATCAGCCAGTGGAGGCCGATGCTAAGCGAGCCGTAGCGGGTTGTGGTGTTTTTCCAGTTCATCGCAAATCTCCTTTGACTGAGTGGTGTGAACGGCGGCAATGTGGCGTCGCCGGTGTTGCGGAATGACAGAGGCTGGAAAGGATAATAGCCAGACTTCCTTAAGTCTTGCTTAATTCACGCACCGTGCTGACCAGCGCGCTCGCCTACACGAACCTGGCGATCATCCCCTTCGCCAGCTCACCCTGCAACGGGATCTGCACCCGGTTGCCGCTGCCGGGCGCAGTGGTAAGTGGTTCGCCTTCGAGACTCTTCATCTCTTTCAGTTCGATGATGCTGTTGCCGGAAGGGTGGATGATCTCGAGTTTGTCACCGACCTGGAAACGATTCTTCACGTCGATCTCTGCCATGCCGTTCGTGCAGGTCACGATGTCGCCGACATATTGCTGGCGGAAACTCTCGGAGTGGCCGCGCAGGTAGTTCTGCTGTTCGTGCGTGTGGTGGCGTTCGTAGAAGCCGTCGGTGTAGCCGCGGTTGGCCAGCGCATCCAGCGCGCCCAGCAGTTCGAGGTTGAACGGACGGCCCTTGATCGCATCGTCGATGGCCTGGCGGTATACCTGCGCGGTGCGCGCCACGTAGTAGATCGACTTGGTGCGGCCTTCCACTTTTAGCGAGTCCACGCCTATCTTCACCAAGCGCTCGACATGCTCGACCGCGCGCAGGTCCTTGGAGTTCATGATGTAAGTACCGTGCTCGTCTTCCAGCACCGGCATCAGTTCGCCCGGATGGTCCTTGCGCGAGATGACATACACCTTGTCCGCAAGGGGGTGGCGCGGTTGCGAACCGCATTCGGACAGTTCGGATTCGCTCAGCGCCTTGTCGAAATCGAAGTCGATCTTTTCGATATGACCGGTGCCGTCTTCGACGGCGCTGTCCACCTTGTAATCCCAGCGGCAGGAGTTGGTGCAGGTGCCTTGGTTGGCGTCGCGGTGGTTGAAGTAGCCGGACAGCAGGCAGCGGCCGGAATAGGCAATGCACAGCGCGCCGTGGATGAATACTTCGAGTTCGATGTCCGGGCATTGCTGGCGGATCTCCTCGATCTCGTCCAGCGACAGTTCGCGCGACAGGATCACGCGCGACAGGCCCAGCGATTTCCAGAACTTCACTGCGGCGTAGTTGACGGTGTTGGCCTGCACCGACAGATGCACCTGCATCTCCGGCCAGCGCTCGCGCACCATCGCGATGAGGCCGGGGTCGGCCATGATGAGCGCGTCCGGTTGCATCTCGATCACCGGCTGCATGTCCGCCATGTAGGTTTTCACCTTGGCGTTGTGCGGCATCAGGTTGCTGGCGACGAATAGTTTCTTGCCCAACGCGTGCGCTTCCTCGATGCCGGTGCGCAACTCGTCCAGCTTGAACTCGTTGTTGCGCGCGCGCAGCGAGTAGCGCGGCTGGCCGGCGTACACCGCGTCCGCGCCGTAGGCGTAGGCGGTGCGCATCTTGTCGAGGGTGCCGGCGGGCAGCAGCAGTTCCGGTGCGCGCAAGGTGCTCATCGGTAGCCCAGACGCTTGAGGATTTCCAGCGAAGAATTGGCCTGGTTCAGCGTGTAGAAGTGCAGTCCGGGTACGCCACCGGCGATAAGTTTCTCGCACAGTTGCGTGACCACATCCAGTCCGAATGCCTGCACCGATTCCACGTCGTCGCCGTAGCCTTCCAGCGTCTTGCGCATCCAGCGCGGAATCTCGGCGCCGCACGCGTCGGAGAAGCGCGCCAGCTGCGAGAAACGCACGATGGGCATGATGCCCGGCACGATGGGCGCGCTGATGCCGAGCTTGCGGGATTCGTCGACGAAACGGAAGTAGCCGTCCGCATTGTAAAAGTATTGCGTGATGGCCGAGTTCGCGCCGGCCTTCATCTTGCGCTGAAAGCAGAGCAGGTCGTCGCGCGCCGATTTCGCCTGCGGATGGAACTCCGGATAGGCCGCGACTTCGATGTGGAAGTGGTCGCCGGTCTGCTCGCGGATGAACGACACCAGCTCGTTCGCATACTGGAACTCGCCGATGCTGCCCATGCCGGAAGGCAGGTCGCCGCGCAGGGCGACGATGCGCTTGATGCCCATGTCCCGGTAGGCGAACAGCAGCGCGCGGATGTTGTCGCGCGTGGAGCCGACGCAGGAGAGGTGCGGTGCCGCGCTGTGCCCCTCGGCATGGATCTGCCTGATGGTCTCCAGCGTGCGGTCCTGGGTGGAACCGCCCGCGCCGAAGGTGACGGAGAAGAACTCCGGCTTGACCGCGGCCAGACGCTGGCGCGCGGTGGTCAGTTTCTCGGTGCCTTCCGCCGTCTGCGGCGGGAAGAATTCAAAACTGATCGGTGTCTTTGTGTCGTTTTCCATGATCTCTCACAAGCAGTTGTGCGGCGGCGGAACTCAGCGCCCAGGAAAAAATGCTGTACAGGACCGCGCCCAGTACGCCACTCCAGAAACTGTCGACCACGAAGCCGCGAAGGATGGAGCCGGCGAACCAGAACATCAGGCCGTTGACGACGAAGATGAACAGGCCCAGCGTGACGACGGTGACCGGCAATGTCAGCACCAGAAAGATCGGGCGGATCAGCGTGTTGACGAGGCCGAGTACGAAGGCCGCGATGAACGCAGCCTGGAACCCATCCACGTGGATGCCCGGCACGAAGTTCGCCACCGCCACCAGCGCGAGGGTGTTCAGGGTCCAGATGAGCAGCAGTCGTAGCAGCATTTATTCTCTGACAAGTTAAGAGGGGCGGACCTGAGTCCGCCCCTGTCCATCATACCTGCATTGCCGCCTAGTAGCGGTAATGGTCGGCTTTGTACGGGCCTTCCTTTGGCACGTTGATGTAGGCAGCCTGCTGGTCGGTCAGTGTGGTCAATTGCGCATTCAGCGTCTTCAGTTGCAGGCGCGCGACCTTCTCGTCCAGATGCTTGGGCAGGGTGTACACGCCCACCGGATATTTGCCCGAGCCGCGTTCCGTCCACAGTTCGATCTGCGCGATGGTCTGGTTGGCGAAGGAGGACGACATCACGTAGGACGGATGGCCGGTAGCGCAGCCCAGGTTCACCAAGCGGCCCTTGGCCAGCAGAATGATGCGCTTGCCATCGGGGAAGATGACGTGGTCGACCTGCGGTTTGATCTCTTCCCACTGGTATTTTTCCAGCGAGGCGACATCGATCTCGTTGTCGAAGTGACCGATGTTGCACACGATGGCGTTGTTCTTCATCTTCGCCATGTGGTCATGGGTGATGACGTGGAAGTTGCCGGTGGTGGTGACGAAGATGTCGGCCTTGTCGGCGGCGTATTCCATGGTGACTACGCGATAGCCTTCCATCGCGGCCTGCAGCGCGCAGATCGGGTCGATCTCGGTGACCCACACCTGTGCCGACAGCGCGCGCATGGCTTGTGCCGAGCCTTTGCCCACGTCGCCGTAGCCGCAGATCACCGCGATCTTGCCGGCGATCATCACGTCGGTGGCGCGCTTGATGCCGTCGACCAGCGATTCGCGGCAACCGTACAGGTTGTCGAACTTGGACTTGGTGACGGAGTCGTTGACGTTGATGCCGGGGAACTTCAGTTCGCCGCGCAGGTGCATCTGGTACAGGCGGTGTACGCCAGTGGTGGTTTCTTCGGTCACGCCCTTGATCTGGGCCAGACGGGTGGAGTACCACTTCGGATCGGCGGCCAGCTTGGCTTTGATCGCGGCGAACAGACAGGTTTCTTCTTCCGAAGACGGCTTGCTGATCAACGAAGCGTCCTTTTCTGCGCGAGCGCCCAGGTGCAGCAGCAGCGTCGCGTCGCCGCCGTCGTCCAGGATCATGTTGGAATAGCCGCCGTCCGCCCACTCGAAGATGCGGTGGGTGTAGTCCCAGTATTCGGTCAGGGTCTCGCCCTTGACCGCGAACACCGGGATGCCGTCGGCGGCGATGGCCGCAGCGGCGTGGTCCTGCGTGGAGAAGATGTTGCACGAGGCCCAGCGCACTTCCGCGCCGAGCGCGGTCAACGTCTCGATCAACACGGCAGTCTGGATGGTCATGTGCAGGCTGCCTGTGATGCGCGCGCCCTTCAGCGGCTGGGTCTTGGCGAATTCCTCGCGGATCGCCATCAGGCCGGGCATTTCACCTTCGGCGATGGCGATCTCTTTGCGGCCCCACGAGGCCAGGTTGATGTCGGCGATGACGTAGTCTTTGTTGGACATGAAGCACTCCATTCACATTAAAAAATGAATGGGCGCCGTTGCAACAGTGTTGAACCATCTCCGCCGAGCCTGACAGGTTCACCAGACGGTGACTGCTGCAGCGCCCCTCGGCGGGTTGGGTGATGCGAATTACAGTCCGGCGTCAGCCCTCAGAGCGGCTGCCTTGTCGGTAGCTTCCCAGCGGAACTCCGGCTCTTCACGACCAAAGTGACCATAGGCCGCCGTCTTCTGGTAGATCGGACGCAGCAGGTCGAGCATCTGCACGATGCCCTTGGGACGCAGGTCGAAATGGCGCTTCACCAGCTCGGTGATCTTCTCGTCGGAGATGTGGCCCGTGCCATAGGTGGTGACCATGATGCTGGTGGGTTGTGCCACGCCGATGGCATAGCTGACCTGCACCAGGCATTTGTCGGCCAGGCCGGCGGCGACGATGTTCTTCGCCACGTAACGGCCGGCGTAGGCCGCCGAGCGGTCAACTTTCGAGGGATCCTTGCCGGAGAACGCGCCACCGCCGTGCGGGGCTGCGCCGCCGTAGGTGTCGACGATGATCTTGCGTCCGGTCAGGCCGCAGTCGCCCTGCGGGCCGCCGATGACGAAACGGCCGGTCGGGTTCACCAGGTACTTGATGTCACCCTTGATCAGCTCCTTCGGCAATACCGGCTTGATGATCTCTTCGATCGCGGCTTCGCGGATCTGCTCCAGCGTCATCTCGGGCGCGTGCTGGGTGGAGAGCACTACGGTATCAATGGCGTGCGGCATGCCGTCCACGTATTTGATCGTGACTTGCGACTTCGCATCGGGGCGCAGCCAGGGCAGGCGTCCGTCGTGGCGAAGCTGCGCCTGACGCTCGACGATGCGGTGTGACAGGTAGATCGGCAACGGCATCAGCACGTCGGTCTCGCGGCAGGCGTAACCGAACATCAGGCCCTGGTCGCCGGCGCCCTGGTCGAGGCCGTCGTCGTAGGCCTTGTTTACGCCCTGCGCGATGTCCGGGCTTTGCTTGTCGTAGGCCACCAGCACGGCGCAGCCCTTGTAGTCGATGCCGTATTCGGTGTTGTCGTAGCCGATGCGCTTGATGGTGTCGCGCGCCACCTGGATGTAGTCGACGTTGGCGGCAGTGGTGATTTCGCCGGCCAATACGACCAGTCCGGTGTTGCACAGCGTCTCGGCAGCGATGCGGGAATGTTTGTCCTGCGCTAGAATCGCGTCCACGATGGCGTCGGAGATCTGGTCTGCTACCTTGTCCGGATGGCCCTCGGACACGGATTCGGATGTGAAGAAGTACTCGCTCATGGCTCTCCGCTTGCTGCTTCAATAGTCAAATGGGCGCGCAGTATATCAAATCCCCGCCTTGACGATTTAATGGGTTTTTCTTGGATGCTTATTCTGTTTGACGTGTTGGCGCGCTTGCCCTTACCGCTGTTGCACCGTATCGGTGCGCTGCTCGGCTGGGTGGTCTATCTGACCTCGGGTCGCTATGCCGCACGTTTGCGCGAGAACCTGCGCCGCTCCGGCATCGCCGGTTCAGAGCGCGAACTGCGCAAGCTGTTGCATGCCAACATCCGCGAGATGGGCAAGGGTGTGTTGGAACTGCCGTGGGTGTGGCGGCGACCTTTGGCGCAAGTGGTCGCCAGCATCAGGCAATGCCACGGTTGGGAACATTTCGAGGCGGCGCACGCACAGGGCAAAGGCGTGATCATGCTGACGCCGCATATCGGGTGTTTCGAGGTCATCAGCCTGTGCATCGCTTCGCGCCTGCCGATGACCTGCATGTATCGGCCGCCGCGGTGGAAGTTTCTCGATATCCTGATGCACGAAGGGCGCGAGCGCGGTCAGATGCAGCTGGCCCCGACCGACCTTGGCGGGGTGCGCCAGTTGCTCAAGGCGCTCAAGCGCGGCCAGGTCATCGGCGTGCTGCCGGACCAGGCACCCGGTAACGGCGAGGGCGAGTGGGCGCCGTTCTTCGGCCGTGCTGCCTATACCATGACGCTGGTCGGCCGCCTCATGCAGGCCAGCAAGGCACCTGTGGTGATGTGCCACAGCGAACGTTTGCCGCACGGTGAAGGCTATGTGCTGCATTTCTCGCCGCTGCATCTCGATCCGGCCGGATCGGTGCCGCAGCAGATGAATGCGCTACTGGAGCAGGTGATCCGTACCTGCCCGGCGCAGTATCTGTGGAGTTACAACCGATACAAGGTGCCGCGCGGTGCGTTACCGCCGGATGCAGTCAAGGAGCAGTGATGTTTGTCCGCCTCGGTGTGTTTGTCTTCTGGTTGATCCATTTCCTGCCGTTCCGCGTCATTGTCGCCATCGGCAATGGCCTGGGCATGCTGGCCTATCCATTTGCTGCAGAACGCCGCCGCGTGGGCGAAATCAATCTCAAGCTGTGTTTCCCCGACATGAGCGATGCGGCGCGCGAAAAATTGCTGCGCGAACATTTTAAGATGTTCATGCGCGGTCTGGTCGAGCGCAGCATCGTATGGTGGTCGAGCGCGGAACAAATCAATGCGCTGATCCGCGTCGAGGGGGGCGAACATTTCGAAGCGGTGAAGGGGCAGCCGATGATCCTGCTCACGCCGCATTTCGTCGGCATGGATACCGGCGGACAGTGGATCGCGCAGCAGGTCGACACCGTGTGCATGTATTCCAAACAGAAGAACCTGTACCTGACCGATCTGCTGCTGCAGAAGCGCGCCCGCTTCCGCGCCCAGCATCTTTATGCGCGGCAGGAAGGATTGCGCCCCATCCTCAAGGGGATGAAGAAAGGCTTGCCATTCATCTATCCGCCCGATCAGGATCAGGGTGTCAGGGATGGCGCATTCATCCCCTTCTTCGGCGTGCCCGCCGCCACTATGACCTCGGTGCCGCGCATCGCGCAGATGACCGGCGCCAAGGTCGTGCCCAGCATCACGCGCCTGTTGCCGGGTGGAGCGGGCTATGTGCTGACGTTCTATCCGGCGTGGGAAAATTATCCGAGCGGCGACGACATCGCCGACGCGCGGCGCATGAACGAGTTCATCGAACAGCGGGTGCTGGAGATGCCGGAACAATATTTCTGGCTGCACAAACGCTTCAAAACCAGGCCGCCCGGAGAAGAGAGGTTCTACTGATGAAATATCACGACCTGCGCGATTTCATCTCGCAACTGGAAAAGATGGGCGAACTCAAGCGTGTCACCGCGCCCGTCTCCACCCATCTGGAAATGACCGAGATCTGCGACCGGGTGTTGCGCGCGCAGGGGCCGGCGCTGTTGTTCGAGAATGTCTCCGGGCACAACATGCCGGTTCTCGCCAACCTGTTCGGCACGCCGCGCCGCGTGGCTCTGGGCATGGGCGAAGAATCGACCGCGGCATTGCGCGAAGTCGGCAAGCTGCTGGCCTACCTGAAAGAGCCGGAGCCGCCCAAAGGGCTGAAGGACGCGTGGGAGAAATGGCCGATCCTGAAGCAGGTGCTCACCATGTCGCCCAAGGTGCTGTCTTCTGCACCGTGCCAGGAGATCGTGTGGGAAGGCAAGGATGTCGATCTGTCCAGACTGCCGATCCAGCATTGCTGGCCGGGGGATGTGGCACCGCTCATCACCTGGGGGTTGGTGGTCACGCGCGGGCCGAACAAGCCGCGCCAGAATCTGGGCATCTATCGCCAGCAGGTGCTGGGGCCGAACAAGGTCATCATGCGCTGGCTGGCGCATCGCGGCGGTGCGCTGGATTTTCGCGACCACTGCGAGAAGAATTCGGGGCAACCGTTCCCGGTCGCGGTGGTGATCGGCGCGGACCCAGCGACCATACTCGGCGCGGTGACGCCCGTGCCGGATTCGCTATCCGAATACCAGTTCGCCGGCCTGCTGCGCGGCAGCAAGACCGAACTGGTGAAGTGCATAGGCTCCGATCTGCAAGTGCCCGCTTCCGCCGAGATCGTGCTGGAGGGGGTCATCCATCCGGGTGAGACCGCGCTGGAAGGCCCATATGGCGACCACACCGGCTACTACAACGAACAGGACAAGTTTCCGGTGTTCACCATCCAGCGCATCACCATGCGTCGCGATCCCATTTACCATTCCACCTACACCGGCAAGCCGCCCGACGAACCGGCCATGTTGGGCGTGGCGCTGAACGAAGTGTTCGTGCCGCTGCTGCAGAAGCAATTCCCCGAGATCGCCGATTTCTACCTGCCGCCGGAAGGCTGTTCGTATCGCATGGCGGTGGTCAGCATCAAGAAACAATATGCCGGCCACGCCAAGCGCGTGATGTTCGGCATCTGGAGTTTCCTGCGCCAGTTCATGTATACCAAGTTCATCATCGTGGTGGACGACGACATAGCCGTGCGCGACTGGAAGGAGGTCATGTGGGCGATCGCCACGCGCATGGACCCGGCCCGCGACACGCTGCTGGTGGAGAACACGCCGATCGATTATCTCGACTTCGCCAGCCCGGTGTCGGGCCTTGGCGGCAAGATGGGGCTGGACGCCACCAACAAATGGCCGGGCGAGACGCAGCGCGAATGGGGCACACCCATCGTGATGGACGCGGCGGTGAAGGCCAAGGTGGATGTGATGTGGAGCGAGCTGGGGCTGTAGCGGCAGGAAATAAAAAAGCCGGGCAAGCCCGGCCTTTCACGATAGCAGACTCAGACTCAGAAGCGGAAGATCGCAGAGACGTACAGATCGTTACGGAAACCCGTCAGGCCGAAACCAGCGCGAGCGCTGAAATTCTTGGTCACGTCATACTGGGCGCCGCCGCCCACGTTCAACTTCATTTCGTTGGTGGTCGCGCTGAGGCTGGTGCCAAAGGCCGTCGTCGTGACTTTGGTGCGCACATACTCCATGCCGCCCTTGCCGAAGAACGAAAGCGCCGGGACTTTTTGCACTTTCCAGGGCAGCATCACAACCAGATCTGCGCCCAGGCCGAAGTTGTCCGTCTTGATCGAACCGGCGGCGGTATTCACCGTGTTATGGAACACTTTTGCATAGTGCGCTTCGACAGAATACATCTCGTTGATCTGGTAGCCGCCCAGCACGCCCAGATATTGATCGCCAGCCAGGAAGCCAGCATAGAAGGGCGAGTTCTCTGCAAGTGCGGGAGTGGACAAGGCAGTGCCCAATAGAACAACAGCAAGAAGCTTCTTCAATTGATTTATCTCCGGGTTAAGTAAAGTCTTCATCGTGCAAAAAAATTTGCACGCGCGGATTCTAGGGGGGCGGATATGAGAAAGGCAAGCAATCGGGTCGCCATGTGGAATGGATGCGACAGTCAGGGCGAATTCCCTGTTAACTAAAGGCGTTGCCGCACCCACTCGATCAACGCATCCTGCGCATTTTGCCCCTGTTTAGCATAGGGATGATTGATGAAGAAGACCACTATCCATTCTTTGCCGCTCTCCGACCGCACATAACCGGCAATTGTTTTGATGCCTTCCAGCGTGCCGGTCTTGAGGTGGGCATGGCTGGCGGCGGAACTTTCCCTGAGGCGGGTCCTGACCGAGCCGTCCACGCCGAGGATGGGCAGCGAGGCCTGCAGTTCTGCGCTCAACGGATGGTTGTGGGCATGCTGCAGCAATTGCGTCATGTGCGCGGCGCTGATGCGCTCCTGGCGCGAAAGTCCGGCGCCGTTCTCCAGCACCAGTTCCTCGAAATCCATGCGGTTGCGCGCCAGCCAGCTGCGCATGGTGAATACGCTGCGATCGAGCGTGAGCGGATGGGCGTTGAAGCCGACCGCGGCGCCCTCGTCTGTCAA
>JBQGEN010000507.1:0-3020 GCA_052039615.1 Sideroxyarcus sp.
CACTGCTGGCAGGTTCCGGCCTGGCCGTCCTCGCCCTGGTGTTAGGGGTGCAAGGCTGGGAGATGGCCCGGCTGTGGCTTTACCTGCTGGCAAGCGCTATGTCGATCCTGATCGGCATCCAGCTGGTGATCTATTGGATCCTGATGCGAGTGTTGGAAGAGCTCAGCCAGCGCGAAGCCCTTGTAGAGAAGGATCTTACCGCGACTTAAGTCCTGCGACCATGAAACAATTGGTTGAGGGCAACGGGTTTGCCGTTTTTGACCTGATCTTGGCCTGCACAGGCGGAATTCTATGGGTCATCGACCCATCTTTGCGCTGGCGACCACTCCTCATTGTCCTGATCCCCTGGGTCATCCGCCTTGCCGTCAGACGCTTCCCTTTTCAGCGCACTCCTCTCGATTTTCCGATTGCTGTTTTCTTGTTCACCGCTGCCGTGGGTGTATGGGCAGCTTACGACCGAGACGTTGCGTTTGGCAGGTTCTGGTTGTTGACTGCCGCGATCGTCCTTTTCTATGCCTTGGCCGGACAGCCTGATGACAACCTTTGGGGGATCGCTGCTTTCTTTAGTGTGATTTCTGCGGGGTTCGCTCTATATTTTTTATTCGCCCATAATTGGCAGACCAGCCCGGAAAAAGTAGTTTTTATCAAACAGATTGGCCTGCGCTGGATGGCCATACGGCCGGACCTCCCCATTGTTCCGGTTCATTGGAACAGCGCTGCAGGGATCATGGGGATCTTCGCCCCATTCCTGTTCGCAATCCTTTACCGGGCCTGGAAGGAGAAAAGGGCTTTCGTTTTTGCGATCACGGGTGTGGGATGTATTCTAACCCTGGTCGGTTTTATCAGCACGACCTCCCGCGGCGCCTGGTTAGCGGCGGGTGTTACCCTTGTGATTGGTTTCATATGGATCCTGAGTGGCCCGGTTGCTCGCTACGTTTCATTCCCGCAGGGGACCATTTTCCTGGTTACTCTTGCAGTGTTGGTCGTTGGCGCAGGGATAGCTGTGGAGATTTATGGCGGACCGGTCACTGTTTCCAATTCTCTGCCTGGTCCACTACAGGCCCAAAACCGTTTCGATATGTTCTTGGGCGCCTATCATCTGGCGCTCGATTACCCATTTACCGGGGGTGGGTTAGGAAGCTTCCCTGCCTTATACGCCCATTATGTTCTAGGCACTCCTTCGTTTGTTATTCTTCACAGCCACAACGCTTTCCTCGATGTGTCCATCGAACAGGGTCTCCTGGGTTTGCTGGCGTTGCTGTGGATTTGGTTGGGAAGTACCTGGTTTCTGGCAGGCGCAACATTAGAAAGTGCTTTAGAGCCCTTGCGTTGGGCTGCAGTGGGGGGGTTCTCGGTAATGATCCTGCACGGGCAAGTAGACGATATTGTGTACAGCGACCGGAACCCCTTGTTGATTTTCTTGCTGCCAGGGATTGCCACAGCTCTTTACCGCTCCGGAAATCCTCGACTTACCTTTGTCACTTTAAACCGCCGGTCTTTGGGTTTGTTGGTAGTGGTTGTTGTTCTTGGATTTAGCTTCCGGCTGCCGCTTCAAGCCGCCTGGTCTGCGGATCTTGGGGCCCTAGAGATGGCTCAAGTAGAGCTACCGCGTTGGGGGGATGGATCCTGGGATGATGGCAGCAAAGTAGGTACGCTTGCTCTAGCTGAGGCATTGTTTTATAAAGCATTGGAGCTTGACCCGAATAACCGTACGGCTCTCCACCGGCTTGGTCTGATTGCCCTGAAAGAGCGTGATTTTCCACAGGCTGTCCATTACCTGGAACAGGCTTATAAATTCGGTCCGGACCATCGTGGTATCCAGAAGGCTTTAGGCTACAGCTATCTTTGGGATGGTCAACTAGACTCTGCCTACCGATTACTTACTGGGCTGCCCGAAGCTGGAAATGAGTTATACAACTACCCCTTGTGGTGGAGAAACCAGGGGCAGGAGAATCAGGCAAGGTATGCAGAGGAATTGTTCCTCCGGGTCTCCTCAAAAGATCAGCCATGAATGGAAATATAAAACGGTTAATCTTTACTATTCATAAGGTAATATTCCTTCTTCTACTCTGCCTTGTCATCCCCGTCACCAATCCTAAGGCAGTCCCGATTGCCTTTGCACAGGGAGCAGCTGAAGGAACTTGGTCTGTTCCAATAAACCTTTCTCGTTCTGGAGCGGCTTCGATGCCGCGTATTGTCGCCGCTTCGGATGGAAGACTCCAGGCCTTTTGGTGGGACCGCTTCGATGGAGTCGCCACTGCGGTATCCAGTTCTTCCACCGGATCCGAACTCACCTGGTCCAATGCAGTACCCGCTCCGATTCTCTCACCATCAATTGAAATGACCCCATTGATTGTGATCGATTCGGCGGATGTAGTCCATGCCTTCTGGTTAGAGGCGAAGGAGAGCACAGAAGCAGAATCACTTGAAACAGGCGTTTTGGATAAAGATACCGCTCCATCCTTAATGCACAGCCACATGCCCTTTGGGTCGAGCAGCTGGTCGTACCCCGATACCGTGGCTGAATCAGCGCTTGCATATGATGTTTCAATCGTTCAGGCGGGAGAGTTAAGCCTGGCTTACCTTCGCTCGAAGCACAATGTCGAAGCGCCGGCCGGTATTTATGTTAAACGGTTTTTGGGAGAAGAAGCGGGTTGGGGATCTCCGGTCGTTGTTTTCAGCTCGATTTATATGCGTTTGCTCACAGCTGAACAAGCCTGGGTGAATATTGAATCCGTCTCCAGCGGCCCGGAGGAGAAAAAGTTGCTGCTGACCTGGGACGATCCCATCAATGAGCAGGCTCTTTTTTCGATGTCTCATGACAAAGGGGCAGCCTGGGACCAGCCGCAACCAATCGGTCTGCCTGAGGATCGGCCGGTGCATCCCCGCCTGGCATCCCTTCACCCGTGCGCCTACCACCATGTCATATTTGGGAAGATCTTCCAACAACCGGGCAATATCCTTCGGATCATGCTGCCCATCCCCGTCCAGGGTGAGCACGGCTTCGCAGCCCTGGCCGG
>JBQGEN010000508.1:0-2690 GCA_052039615.1 Sideroxyarcus sp.
ACGGATGTAGCCCGTGATCGACTCTTTTTCGCGCAACTTCAAAAAACGGCCGCGCGGGTCGTATTGGACGTGGCTGTTCCAGGAACGCTCGAAGCGTTCAATGCAGTTGATGAACCAACCCGATCCGGCCTCCATAAAGCCGAAGCGGACTTTCGGATATTTGTCGAACACGCCGTTAAATAGAATACCCGCGAAATTCACCATTTGGCCGAACGGATGCCCCAAGGCGTTGACGGGCGCGTAGGGACTCATGTCATCCAATCCCATGTGATCATGAACTCCGCCGTGGATGCCGATGCAGCATTCGAGCCGATTGGCCTCTTCATAGATCGGCCAATAGCGATCGTCGCCAAGTTGGTTTTGCTGGCCGATGGCACCCGTGCTCGGCAGCATCGCCCCACAGAATCCCAGTTCTTTGACGATGCGGCGTAGCTCTTTCACGGCCTCGGCGGGCTCTTGCAGGGCGATCAACCCGAGAGCCTGAAAACGAGAACTTTTGCTCAGGTACTCGTCATGAATCCAGTCGTTATACGCGCGCGCCAGCTCGACGGCCCAATCACGGCTAACGATACGGCCGAAGGACAAACCACTCGTTGGATACAAGACGGTGCTGGCCAGGCCGACATCTTCCATGAATTCGAGCCAACCCTCTCTGCCGACTTTCGCAAAGGAGCCCGGCGGGAGAGTGTGGGCATTGGCTGCGTGGAGATGATCATTGGGCGGATAGGCTCCCCGGCCGACACCGAAGCGGTCGCGATATTGGTCCGGCATCCGGGCGCCGATGGCTGCGTGATCTTCTACCACATGTCCATCGCCGTCGATGATCTTATGGTTTTCCTTGGTCATGGTCATGCTCCTATCCTTCTTAAACGCTTCTGGCTTGTTTTGCTCTTCTCGTTCGTGCCTGTCGCTTGACCCTCACCCATTCCCTCTCTTTCGAAGGGAGAGGGTTAAAGTGAGGGTGAGAATCGCGAACACTCGATCCATACAACATCGATGCAGTCGGATTCACATGTCAGTTTTGTGTGAGTCTATAAAAACGTTGCGAATTGCGAAACAGAATCGCCTCCTTGTCATCGCCGGTCAATTGGGTGTTCTCGCGCAGTTCTTCCAACTCATGTTTGCATGTGTCCGCATCGACTTCGTGAGGATAGTCGGTGGAGAAGACGAAGGGCTTGTTGCCGGCGATGCGTACGGCCTCTGCAATGGTCAGCTCTTCGCCTTCGCAGCCGACAAATATGCGTCCCTCGTCAATATGCCGGAGAATGTAGTCGATGATCTTTTCGCCTTTACGAAGCTGGAGGAAGCGGCCGCGCGGATCATATTGCACATGGCTTTCCCAGGAACCGGTGAAGCGCTCCATACAGGTCAAGAGCCAGGCCGAGCCGGCTTCCATGAATCCCAGGCGAAGCCCTGGAAATTTATCAAAGATGCCGTTGAAGATAATGCCGGCGAAGCAGATCATCTGGCCCATGGGATGACCGAGCGCATTGACCGGGGCATAAGGTGTGAGGTCGTCCATTAACATTCCTTCGTGGGCGCCGCCGTGAACCGCGATGGCGCAGCCCAACCGTTCGGCTTCGCCGTAGATCGGCCAATATTTCTCTGAGCCCAGATGGGGCATATTGGCTCCGGTAGAGGGAAGCATGGCGCCCGAAAAGCCCATATCGCGCACGATGCGCCTGAGTTCGATTACCGCTTCCGCAGGCTCCTGCAATGGGATGAGCCCCATAGCCTTGAAGCGATTGCTTTTCGATAAATAAGTATCATAGACCCAGTTGTTGTACGCGCGCGCCAGCTCGATGGCCCAATCGCGGCTGACGATCTTGCCGAAGGCAAGCCCGGCGCTGGTGTACAAGACGGTGGTGCCGATGCCGACCTCCTGGAGAAACAGTTCCCAGCCCTCGCGCCCGACATTGGCAAAGGCCCCCTTCGGTGTGAAGTGACGATTGGCGTTGTGCAGATGGTCGATCGGCGGAAACGGGCTTCTGCCGCGCGCATCGGAAAAGCTTTTGCCGACATACTCCTCTGGCATGTATTTCCAGATCGTAGCGATGTCTTCCACGACGTGTCCATCGCCGTCGATGATTTTGTTTTCTGTAGCAGTGCTCATGTCATCCTCCCCGAGCCCCGTTGAATATGGGTCTGATTGCTTACCATACAACGTCACGCTTTAGAATTCATCACCTCTTCAAAGAGGAGCTGCCAGACCTGGTAGACGAGCTCGCCGTACGCCGCCTCCTTCCGCAGCTCCATCATTCTTCGCGGACGGCCAAAGCGTATCGGTATGATCGACTTGATTCTTCCCGGCCGATTGGTCATGACAATCACCCGATCCCCGAGTGAGATCGCTTCATCAATACTGTGGGTGATAAACACAACTGTTTTTTTGGTTTCTTCCCAGATTCTAAGCAATTCGTCCTGCAGCAGCGTCTTATTCTGCTCGTCCAAAGAAGCAAAGGGCTCGTCCATCAATAATATTTCCGGATCGTTGGCGAACGCCCGCGCGACCCCGACTCGCTGCTTCATTCCTCCCGATAGCTGGTAAGGATAATAGTTCCAGAATCCTGTTAGCCCCGTGATATCCACAAAGAGATTCACTATATTTTTTAGCTCAGCTCATTTGACCCCGCGGCGGCGCAATCCGAAGGCGATATTCTCCCAAACTCTCATCCACGGAAATACCGCTT
>JBQGEN010000509.1:0-1678 GCA_052039615.1 Sideroxyarcus sp.
GCCGTGCTTCTCCGCATCATCGCCGAGCACGCTCACGTACACCAGGGCGTTCTCCAGGTCGGGCGAAACATCCACACGGGTGATGCTGACAATGCTCGCCATCCGCGGGTCCCGGATATCGCGGACCAGGTCGGCGAGTTCTTCCTGGAAGAGATGGTTCAGACGCTGCACTCGTCTACTCATCACCAGCGCCTTTCTATCTTTGGCCGGACAACCGCCGGCAATTCAGTCTAGTTCCTGGTTTCAGGTCCCGGCGTTATCCCCGCTGTTCGATGTGGAACGCCTCGATCACGTCGCCTTCCTCGAAGGCGTCGAACCGCTCAACGCCGATACCACACTCCAACCCTGCCGTTACTTCCCTGACATCCTCCGTGAACCGTCGCAGGCTCGACACCCGGCTCTCGTGGACCATCTCGCCTCCGCGAAGAACCCGCGCCAGCGAGTTCCGCCGGACTGTTCCGTCCTGCACCATGCAGCCGGCGATCCGCCCACCGCGCACCCGGAAGGTCGCTCGCACCTCGGCGTGGCCGTCGATCACCTCCGCCATCACCGGTTCCATCAGGCCCTTCACGGCCTTCTCGACGTCTTCGATCAATTCGTAAATGATCTGATAGTTCCGGATATCGATTCGTTCCGAATCCGCGACCCGCCTGGCGCCGGGGTCGACCTTCACATTGAACCCCACGATGATCGCCCGCGAGGCTGTCGCCAGCATCACGTCCGACTCGCTGATATTTCCCGCCGCGGTGTGGATCACGTTGACGCGCACTTCTTCGTTTCCAAGTTTCTGCAGCGAGGCGAGGATCGCCTCTACGGAACCGTGCGTGTCGCCCTTAATGATGATGTTCAGGTCCTTTACGCGCCCGGCCGCAATGTCGCCGGAAATCGCCTCCAGCGTCACCGCCCGGCCCTCAGTCGCTTCCCGCTGGCGCTCCTCGGCAGCCTCGCGCGCCTCTCGTTCATCTCCGACGACCGCAAACGGATCGCCGGCGCTCGGAACAGTGGTTAAGCCCATGATCTCGACCGGTGTCGATGGCCCGGCTTCCATCAGGCGCTGGCCCTTGTCATCGAACATCGCCTTGACCTTGCCCCAGCTGCCTCCTGCGGTGATGACATCCCCCACACGGAGCGTTCCTCGCTGCACAATCACCGTCGCCATCGGTCCGCGGTTGGCCGCCATCTCCGACTCCACTATCACACCTTCAGCCGGGCGATCGGGGTTGGCCTTCAGTTCGCTGATTTCAGCGACCAAGGCGATGTTCTCGAGGAGATCGTTGAGCCCCTCTTTCGTCTTCGCCGAGACTGGCACGGCGATCACGTCGCCGCCGAAATCATCGATCACCACGTTGTGCTGCACGAGGTCTTGCTTGACCTTCTCGGGATTCGCCGCGGGAAGGTCTGTCTTGTTAATCGCCACAATGATCGGGACACTCGCCGCCTTGGCGTGGTCGATCGCCTCGATCGTCTGCGGCATTATGCCATCGTCCGCCGCTACCACAAGTACTGCGATGTCCGTCACGCTCGCCCCGCGTGCTCGCAGGGCGGTAAACGCCTCGTGTCCCGGCGTGTCGATAAACGTGATCTTTGATCCGTTCACATCGACCTGGTAGGCGCCGATATGCTGGGTAATTGCGCCCACCTCCTGCGCGGTCACGTTCGTCTCGCGGATCGCGTCGAG
>JBQGEN010000510.1:0-1843 GCA_052039615.1 Sideroxyarcus sp.
CGCGGGCCAAGGCTTGGTAAGAACCAGATATCCGCCGCCGCCCTTGGGAACCGACTTTCCATGCTCGTCCACGATATCGGCTTCGATTCCCGGGAACGGCAATGTCGCTGAGCCCGGTTTAAGTTTTGTCAGAGCCGGTAAAGGCGTGATCAGGGGATGGCCGGTCTCGGTCTGCCACCACGTGTCCATCACCGGACAGCGTCCGCCGCCGATATATTTGTGATACCAGACCCACGCCTCCGGATTGATCGGCTCGCCGACTGTGCCCAAAAGGCGCAAGCTCTTGAGATCATGCTTTTGCGGGAATTCCGGCCCCCAGCGCATGAAGGTCCGGATCGCGGTGGGCGCCGTATGAAAAATCGTCACGCCGTATTTCTCCACAATGTTCCAGAAGCGATCCCTCTCTGGCCAATCAGGGGTTCCCTCGTAAACCACTTGCGTCACTCCATTGGCCATAGGCCCATAGACGATGTGGGTATGCCCCGTGACCCAACCGATGTCTGCAGCGCACCAGAAAATGTCATCCTCCTTCATATCGAAGATCAATTTGTTGGCATAATAGACGCCCGCTAGATAGCCGCCCGTGGTATGGACGATACCTTTGGGCTTTCCGGTCGTTCCGCTGGTATAGAGGATGTAAAGAAGGTCCTCGCTGTCCATCTGCTCAGGCTCGCACCATAACGGCGCATTCGCCATCAACTCATCCCACCAATGGTCCCTGCCGGCTTTCATCTGCGCGCCGGCCTCATCACCCACCCGTTTCACAACGACCACATTTTCGATTGACGGCGTATCCGTCATCGCTTCATCCGCGTTCCGCTTGAGTGGCACAATCGCTCCGCGACGATAGCCGCCATCGGCAGTGATCAGGACCTTTGCTTTGGAATCATTGATCCGGTCGCGCAGCGACTCCGCGCTAAACCCGCCAAAGACCACGCTGTGCGGCGCCCCGATGCGATTGCATGCATGCATCGCGATAATCAGCTCGGGAATCATTCCCAGGTAAATAGTTACTGGGTCACCTTTCTTGACACCGAGCCGCTTCAAGACATTGGCGAACTTGTTAACCTCGCGCCAGACATCGCGATAGGTGAGCACCCGCGCGTCTCCGGGCTCCCCTTCCCAAATGATCGCTGCTTTGTTTTTGCGTTCCGTCTTGACGTGCCGATCGAGGCAATTGTAGGAGGCGTTGATCTTACCGCCGACAAACCACTTGGCCCAAGGAGAATCCCATTCCAACACCTTTTTCCAAGGCTTGAACCATTCAAGCTCCTTGGCCGCTTTCGCCCAAAACGCCTGGGGATTCTTGCGCGCTGAACTAAGAATGCTTGCACTTCTTGCGTGGGCGGATTTTTTGAACTGCTTGGGTGGGGGAAAGTTTCTCTTCTCGTCCAAAAGAACTTCAATGGCTTTGTCTGCCATGGTGCATCCTCCTTAATTTCGAATATAGGCTGAAATTAAACCGAGTGTCGATCAAAGCGAAGCGAATTCTAGTCAAGCCCTCGCCGATTGGCAAGTGGTTCTCGGTATTATGTCACCAACAACCAAAAGTACACTGGAATCTGCGCCCGAGTTGACATAAAAGTACCTTTGTCAGATACTCTGCCCGTACGATTTCCCAGAGGAGGGACATGAATCGCTCAGCCATCACGGGCCAGCGCCTGGTGGCGGTTTTCCTACTGGGCTGCGTTCTGTTCAACTATCCCCTCCTGTCGCTGTTCAACAAGCCTTGGAAGATCCTCGGCGTTCCGCTGCTGTACATCTATATCTTTGGCGCCTGGGCCCTGCTGATCGCGGTCATGGCCTACGTCATCGAACGGCGGAGGGATTAGCCGGATGTTGC
>JBQGEN010000511.1:0-1732 GCA_052039615.1 Sideroxyarcus sp.
GAGAAGGAAGACAAGTTCACGCGCTACGAGACCACGGTCGGTCGCGCCATCCTGTCGGAGCTGCTGCCGGCGAACCTGCCGTTCAGCTTCGTGACCAAGGCGCTGAAGAAGAAAGAGATCTCGCGCCTGATCAATGCCAGCTTCCGCCGTTGCGGCCTGCGCGACACCGTGATCATGGCCGACCAGTTGATGTACACCGGCTTCGCCTATGCGACCCGTGCCGGCCTCTCGATCTGCGTGGACGACATGCTCGTGCCGCAACAGAAGAACGAGCTGATCGGCGCCGCCGAGAAGGAAGTGCACGACATCCATACGCAGTACACCTCCGGCCTGGTGACCCAGGGCGAGCGCTACAACAAGGTGGTGGATATCTGGGGCCGCACAGGCGACCAGGTTGCCAAGGCCATGATGGATCAGCTCGGTGTGGAGCCGGTGCTGGATCGCGTGACCGGCGAGGCTTTGCTCGACAAGAAGGGCAAGCCGGTGACGCAGGAGTCGTTCAATTCCATCTACATGATGGCCGACTCCGGCGCGCGTGGTTCTGCTGCGCAGATCCGTCAGTTGTCCGGTATGCGCGGCCTGATGGCCAAGCCCGATGGCTCCATCATCGAGACGCCGATCACGGCGAACTTCCGTGAAGGCCTGAACATGCTGCAGTACTTCATCTCCACGCACGGTGCGCGTAAGGGTCTGGCGGATACGGCGTTGAAGACGGCGAACTCCGGCTACCTGACCCGTCGTCTGGTGGACGTGACCCAGGACCTGGTGATCACCGAAGAGGATTGCGGCACGACCAACGGTCGTTCCATGAAGGCGCTGGTCGAAGGCGGCGAAGTGATCGAAGCGTTGCGCGAGCGCATCCTCGGCCGTGTGGTGGCCGCCGATGTGGTCAATCCGGAAACCGGCGAGACGCTGTACGAGGCTGGCACCTTGCTGAACGAAGACAAGGTCGAGCTCATCGAGTCGCTGGGTATCGACGAAGTGCGCGTGCGCACTCCGCTGACCTGCGATACGCGCTACGGTCTGTGCTCCAAGTGCTACGGCCGCGATCTGGGCCGCGGCGGCCTGGTGAACGTTGGCGAAGCGGTCGGAGTGATCGCGGCGCAGTCCATCGGCGAACCGGGCACCCAGCTGACCATGCGCACCTTCCACATCGGTGGCGCGGCGTCGCGTACCGTGGTGGCCAGCCAGGTCGAGAGCAAATCGAACGGTATCATCAAGTACAGCCCGAACATGCGCACCGTGACCACGGCGCGCGGCGAGCTGGTGGTGGTGGCGCGTTCCGGCGAAGTGCTGGTGACCGACGATCACGGCCGCGAGCGCGAGCGTCACAAGGTGCCTTACGGCGCCAACCTGACCGAGCGCGAAGGCAAGACCGTGCGCGCCGGCGAGATACTGGCGACAAGGGAACCGCATACACGTCAGATCATCACCGAATACGCGGGCCGTGTGCGTTTCGAGAACGTGGAAGAGGGCGCGACCGTCGCCAAGCAGATCGACGAAGTGACCGGTCTGTCCACCCTGGTGGTCATCGATCCGAAGCGTTCCACCACCGGCAAGGGCGTGCGTCCCCTGGTGCGCTTGCTGGATGACACCGGCAACGAGATCAAGATCGCCGGTTCCGATACCCCGATCTCGGTGACCTTCCAGGTCGGCTCCATCATCACCGTGGAAGACGGTCAACATGTGGGCGTCGGCGATGTGCTGGCGCGCATCCCGCAGGAAAGCTCCA
>JBQGEN010000512.1:0-5596 GCA_052039615.1 Sideroxyarcus sp.
ACGAGCGTTTCATCAGCGCCAAGATGCGCAAGGCCAACAACTTCACCACCGGTCAGATATACGAGAGCGTGATCCGCAAGGAGCGCCGCGGCGAATACTTGGGCAAAACGGTGCAGGTGATCCCGCACATCACCAACGAGATCCAGGCTTTCGTCGAGCGCGGCGCAGCGGCGTCGCACGACGGCAAGGCCGATGTGGCCATCGTCGAGATCGGCGGCACGGTGGGCGACATCGAATCGCTGCCGTTCCTGGAAGCGGCACGCCAGATGGGCCTGCGCCTGGGACGCCACCAGGTGGCATATGTTCACCTCACGCTGGTGCCTTATATCGCCACTGCCGGCGAACTGAAGACCAAGCCGACGCAGCACAGTGTGCAGAAGCTGCGCGAGATCGGCATCTTCCCGACCGCATTGCTGTGCCGCGCAGACCGCCGCATCCCGGACGACGAGCGAGCCAAGATCTCGCTGTTCGCCAACGTGCGCGAAGACAGCGTCATCTCGATGTGGGACGTGGACAGCATCTACAAGGTGCCGCAAGTGCTGCACGAGCAGGGCCTGGATCGCATCATTTGCGAAGAGCTGGCATTGAATGCGCCGCCTGCCGATCTGTCGGTATGGCAGAAACTCATCAAGGCGCAGGAGAATCCGCAGCATGAGATCACCATCGGCATGGTCGGCAAGTATGTCGATCTCACCGAATCGTACAAGTCGCTGATCGAGGCATTGCGTCATGCGGGCATCCACACCTCCACACGCGTGAACATCGAATATCTGGACTCGGAAGCCATCGAGAGCGAAGGCACAGGCTGCCTGAAAGATCTGGACGCGATCCTGGTGCCCGGCGGATTCGGTGTGCGCGGTACGGAAGGCAAGATCGCCGCGATCCGCTATGCGCGCGAGAACAAGATCCCATACCTCGGCATCTGCCTCGGCATGCAGCTCGCCGTGATCGAATATGCGCGCGATGTGGCGGGCATGAAAGACGCGAACAGTACCGAATTCAATCTGGAGACCGAGCATCCGGTCGTGGCGCTGATCACCGAATGGCTGGATCGCGACGGCAAGGTTGCCAAGCGCAGCGCCGATTCCGACATGGGCGGCACCATGCGCCTCGGTTCGCAGCGTTGCCCGATCAAACCCAACACAATGGCGCAACGCATCTATGGCGACGAAGTGAACGAACGTCATCGCCATCGTTACGAAGTGAACAACCATTACGTTCCAGCATTGGAAAAATCCGGTCTGATCATCTCCGCGCGCACACCGTCGGAGGATCTGCCCGAGATGATGGAATTGCCGCAGACCATGCATCCTTGGTTCGTCGGCGTGCAGTTCCACCCGGAATTCACTTCCACGCCGCGCGCCGGACACCCGCTGTTCAAGGCTTATGTCGAAGCGGCCGTCAAGCGCAAGGAGGCAGCATGAAATTGTGCAATTTTGAAGTTGGTCTGGACAAGCCGCTGTTCCTGATCGCCGGTCCATGTGTGATCGAGTCGGAGCAGATGGCGCTGGACACTGCTGGCCAGTTGAAAGAGATCTGCCAGCGGCTCGGCATCCCGTTCATCTACAAATCCTCGTATGACAAAGCCAACCGCAGTTCGGGCAAGACCTTCCGCGGTTTCGGCATGGAAGCCGGCTTGAAGATACTGGAAAAGGTCAAAGCGCAGATCGGCGTACCGGTGCTGACCGATGTGCATGATGAGGACGAGATCGCGCCAGTGGCAGCCGTGGTCGATGTGTTGCAAACCCCCGCGTTCCTGTGTCGCCAGACCGATTTCATCCATGCCGTGGCCAAGTCCGGCAAGCCGGTGAACATCAAGAAAGGCCAGTTCCTGTCGCCGTGGGACATGAAGAACGTGGTGGACAAGGCGCGCGAAGTCAGCGGCGGCGACACCATCATGGTGTGCGAGCGCGGTGCCTCGTTCGGTTACAACAACCTGGTGTCGGACATGCGCTCGCTGGCGGTGATGCGCAATACCGGCTGCCCGGTGGTGTTCGATGCCACGCACTCGGTGCAGTTGCCCGGAGGGCAGGGTACTGCCAGCGGCGGTCAGCGCGAGTTCGTGCCGGTGCTGGCACGTGCAGCAGTGGCAGCAGGCGTAGCGGGCGTGTTCATGGAGACACATCCCGATCCCGCCAAAGCATTGTCGGATGGTCCCAATGCATTCCCCTTGGGGCATCTGCAGGAATTGTTGCAGACACTGAAAGCGCTGGACGCGCTGGTGAAGCAGCAGGGTTTTATCGAAGAGAACGTTAACTTGAAAAGTGTGTGAGCGAGGAAAGAAGAAGAATGAGTGCAATTGTTGATGTCGTAGCGCGTGAGATTTTGGATTCCCGTGGCAACCCGACCGTAGAAGCGGACGTGTTGCTGGAGTCGGGTGTGATGGGCCGTGCCGCCGTTCCGTCCGGCGCGTCCACAGGTGAAAAAGAGGCGATCGAACTGCGCGACGGCGACAAGCAGCGCTATCTGGGCAAGGGCGTGTTGAAGGCGGTAGAGAACGTGAACACCGAGATCGCCGAAGCGATCATCGGTCTGGATGCAGAGAACCAGGCTTTCATCGATCAGACCATGATCGAACTGGACGGCACCGACACCAAATCGCGCCTGGGGGCGAACGCCATTCTCGCCGTCTCGATGGCCGTGGCGCGCGCCGCAGCGGAAGAGAGCGGCCTGCCGCTGTATCGCTACCTCGGCGGCGCTGCGCGCATGGAGATGCCGGTGCCGATGATGAACATCATCAACGGCGGTGCGCATGCCACGGGCGGGGCAGACATTCAGGAATTCATGATCATTCCGGTCGGCGCCGAGAGCTTCCGCGAAGCGCTGCGCTACGGCGCTGAAGTGTTCCACGCACTCAAGGCTATCCTGCACAAGCGCGGCCTAGCCACTACCGTGGGCGACGAAGGCGGCTTTGCGCCGGCGCTGGGTTCCAATGAAGCTGCGCTGAAGGTCATCGTCGAGGCCATCGAAGCGGCGGGTTATGTGCCCGGCGCGGACGTGGCGATCGGCATCGACGCCGCAGCTTCCGAGTTCTACAAGGACGGCAAATATCACCTGAAGGCCGACGGCTTGACGCTGACTGCTGCGCAGATCATCGACATGTACGCCTCGTGGGTGGATAAATATCCGGTCATCACGCTGGAAGACGGCATGAGCGAACACGACTGGGACGGCTGGAAGGCACTGACCGATCGCCTCGGCAAGCAGATCCAGCTGGTCGGCGACGACGTATTTGTGACCAACACCAAGATCCTGAAGGAAGGTATCAAGCGCGGTATCGCCAACTCCATCCTGATCAAGGTGAACCAGATCGGCACCCTGACCGAGACATTCGCCGCCATCGAGATGGCGAAGCGTGCCGGCTACACCGCCGTGATCTCGCACCGTTCCGGCGAGACCGAAGACTCCACCATCGCCGACCTGGCCGTGGCGACCAATGCCCTGCAGATCAAGACCGGTTCGCTGTCGCGTTCCGACCGCATGGCGAAGTACAACCAGTTGCTGCGCATCGAAGAAGACCTCGGCGACAGCGCTTCCTACCCCGGTCGCGAGGCTTACTATCAGTTAGGCTGATGCGTGTCGTCACCTACATCCTGCTTGCCCTTCTCCTGCTGCTGCAATATCCGCTCTGGCTGGGGAAGGGCAGCTGGCTGAAGGTGTGGGACATGGGCCAGCAGGTCAAGGCCCAGAAACAAAGCAACGAACAGACGGAAAAACGCAATGCGGCACTGGATGCCGAAGTGCGCGATCTCAAACGCGGGACCGAAGCCATCGAAGAGCGCGCGCGCAGCGAGCTCGGCATGGTCAGGCAGGGCGAGATATTCTTTCAGGTGGTCGGCGGGGAAGGGGCTGCAACGGCCTCGGGTGTGACCGCCACGCCATCATCAACCAAGTAAGCCTAAGAGGCGCCGCTCGTGCTGAGCTAGTCGAAGCATGAATGGAAGACTCGTTTATAAATCGCTCCCCCTTTGACAGGCTGGTGAAACTGCTAGCCATTCGACCAGGCTGCCAAGAGACGGCAACCAAGTCGCCGGTTATCAGGGCGAACGGATTAGTTCAAGTGATCACCGTGGGCTGATCCCGGCCGGTGCGCGTTTGCAGCTCGGAGATTTGCAGTGCGATCCGGATCAGTTCCTGCAACGCTTCCTGTGCGTCCAGATGGTGGCGCGCGACATCGGCCTCATATGCTTCAAGATACATGCGCAGCGTCGCGCCTTCCGTCCCCGTGCCGGACAGGCGGAAGATGATGCGCGAGCCGTCGCTGAACAGGATGCGCACCCCTTGGCCCTTGCTGATACTGCCGTCCACCGGATCCGTGTAGCTGAAGTCGTCGCACGTCTGTACCGTGTATCTACCGAACTGCCTGTCGTTGAGCACGGCGAAGCTATCGCGCAGATGCTGCATCACGCCGTTCGCCGCTTCCGTGGGCAGACCTTCGTAGTCGTAACGCGAGTAGAAGTTACGGCCGTATTTCGCCCAATGCTCGCGGACGATGGTTTCGACCGGTTGCCCGCGCACGGCGAGGATGTTGAGCCAGAACAGCACCGCCCACAGGCCGTCTTTCTCGCGTACATGGTCCGAGCCGGTGCCGAAGCTCTCTTCCCCGCACAGCGTGACCTTGCCCGCGTCCATCAGGTTGCCGAAAAACTTCCAGCCGGTCGGCGTTTCGAAGCAAGGGATGTTCAATGTCCTTGCCACGCGGTCCACCGCCGCGCTGGTCGGCATCGAACGCGCCACACCGGCCAGTCCTTCGGTATAAGCCGGCACCAAGCGCGCATTCGCGGCCAGCACGGCGAGGCTGTCGGAAGGCGTGACGAAGAAGCGTTTGCCGAGGATCATGTTGCGGTCGCCATCGCCGTCCGAGGCCGCGCCGAAATCCGGCGCATCCGCGCCGTACATGATCTCCACCAGGTCGTGCGCATAGGTCAGGTTGGGGTCGGGATGACCGCCGCCGAAGTCTTTCAGCGGCACGGCGTTCATCACGCTGCCAGCAGGCGCGCCGAGGCGCGCTTCCAGTATCTCTTTTGCATACGGGCCGTTCACCGCATGCATCGCATCGAATTTCAGCTTGAAGCTGCCTTTCAACATCGTGCGGATCGCCGCGAAATCGAACAGCGACTCCATCAGTTCCGCATAGTCGCTCACCGGGTCGATCACCTGCACCTGCATGCCGCCCAGGGTCGTCTCACCCAGTTGGTCGAGTGCGATATCCGCCGCATCGAGGGTGCGGTAGCTGGTGACCGTCTTGCTCCTGGCGTAGATCGCCTCGGTCACCGTTTCGGTGGCGGGGCCGCCGTTGCTGCTGTTGAACTTGATGCCGAAGTCCTCTTTCGGGCCGCCCGGGTTGTGGCTGGCCGAAAGGATGATGCCGCCGAACGTCTTGTACTTGCGTATCACGCAAGATGCGGCCGGGGTGGAAAGGATGCCGCCGCGCCCCACCAGTACCCTGCCGTACCCGTTCGCCGCCGCCATCTTCAGGATGATCTGGATCGCGGTGCGGTTGTAGTAGCGCCCGTCGCCGCCCAGCACCAGCGTCGCGCCATGTGGCGCCGCGATGCTGTCAAAAATGGACTGGACGAAGTTTTCCAGATAGTGC
>JBQGEN010000513.1:0-6936 GCA_052039615.1 Sideroxyarcus sp.
ACGAATAGTTCTCTCCATAGGAAGCAACAAGATCCAGCGTAGGCGTATGCTCTGCCCTGACCTTGCCGACCACGGCTTCGGAAACCAGCAGCCCGGATTGAGCGGCACGCACTGCCGGATTATGGTCGCGCGCCTGGCTGAGCCAATCCTTTTGCACATTGGGCTCGGGAGGCGGGATAGGCACGGCGGGATCGAGTGCGGCAAGCTGCTCGGGAACATCGTCAACGATCTTTCCGAGTTCCGCATTCATCGCATCAAGCTCGTTCTGTGCTGCAACGAGATGCGCGCGCGCCAGATCGACCCGGGACTGGCTTTCCCGCACATCGGTAACTGCGGCTATCCCTTTATCGAAACTGCGCTTGGCGAGCTGCAACTGCTCTTCGGTAGCCGCCAACTCAGCCTCGGCAACCTTGATCCCTTCACGACTGGTCAATACGCCGAAATAGGCTTGAGTGATTCTCAAGATCATTTCCTGCTCGGCCAGGTTGTATTGAGCCTGCGCCTGCTCCAGCATGACCTTTGCTTCATCGTACGCATAAACGTTCTGCATGCGAACCAGCGGTTGCGTCAGTTGCAGCGTCCAATTCCAGGCGTGTACATCGCGACTCACACCTGCGGTGTTGCTGAACTGGTTCTGCGCGCGGGTCACGTTATTGGCACCACTCGCGCTCACCGTCGGCAGCAGGCCGGCAACCGCCTGGGGATATTTCTCCCGCGCCGCATTGAGCGTGTACCGCGCCACCTCGAACGTGGGATCGTTGAGCAATGCCAAACGGTACACGTCCAGCAGATCCGCACCATATGCAGACGAGCAGGAACAACCGACGAACAATGCAACGACGACCCTAACCCGAAATGCGGATGATCTAATAACTTGCAGCGTCATCTTTAACATCTGCTCCGACTGCTACTTCTGTTCATACCAAGCTGCACCTTCATAAATTCATGCTCATTTCCAATATCTGCAATTTTCAGTCAGTTTGAGATCAACCTCAATTCGCCCATCAAAAAACTCACTGCGGGATTGGCTGAATTTGCCGTCGCCTGTGGTCACATTTAGTTTTTTCATTTCAATACCCCCGTTCAAAACCCAAAATCAGTCTGATCCTCTACTCGTATACCGTTCTCTTACTCCAGTTTTGGTCTGCCAGATTTCCTTTGCGCACGCCGCACACCGACTGCTGCACACATCATTTCGCTGAACCGTTCGCTTCCCAGCGGGTGCCCCTGTGCCAGTGCAAGGCGAATATCCGCTATCGCTGCATCATCCAATTCACTACGGAATAGCCCCCGATATTCTGTAAGCGGCGTCGGTTCATCCTTGCCCAGTGCCAGATACGTCGGTTCTGCCTGCTTTCCCCTTTCAGCTACGCCAGCAGGATCGTGGCATTTTGCAGCCCGGCCTGTGGTTGAAATTGCTGGCGCGCGATACCGAAGTTGGCATCGCCCAGCACGGTCTGCGCCGAAGCGAGCTCCATGCCTGCAAGCGAGTCGTTCTGGTGATAGCGGTATGTTAGGTCGCCGCCAATGGCGTCGGAATCGCTGCCGGCCAAATGTGCGCCAAGCAGCGAGTTGGTCAGCCCCCATGAGGTCAGGGCGGGATCGACGGCCCAAGCCTGATCGAACGCTTGGGCGATGGCGGCGAAGTTGAAATTCTGTACTTGCCGGTTAAGCAGAGGATCGGCGGAGGCCGGATCGTAACTGGCTGCGTCCAGCACCAGTTGCAGGTTGACGATGCTGTGGTTGGCGCCGTTCCTGCCTTTGTACCAGTTGTCCAGGATGATGCGGTCACCGCTGCCGATATCGAGGATGAGGTCGTTGCCCGCCTTGTTCAAAGTCAGGTCCTGATAGGCGATGCCGCCGCCCAGTGTTAGGGTGTTGTCGGCCCCCGTGCTGGCGAGTACGGTGTCCTGACCATCGCCGCGGTTGAAGGCGATGATGTCCGCGCCGGTGCCAGTGGTGATGGTGTCGTTGCCAGCGCCACCGATGAACAACTCGTTGCCGGCATTGCCGGTGAGTATGTCAGCTCCTGCGCCGCCGTCCATCAGGGTGTTGCCCGCACCATTCTTCAGCACGTCGTTGCCGCCCCCGCCCTGTAGGATGTCGTTACCTCCTCCGCCTGTCAGGCTATTGTCGGCGCCATTGCCGACGAGCAGGTTGGCGAGCCCGTTGCCGGTGCCGCTGATGGCGGTGGTTCCGGTCAGGACGAGGTTCTCGACGTTATCGCCAAGCGCGTACTTGACGCTGGAAAGCACCGTATCCGTACCTTGGCCGAGATTCTCGATGGCATTGTCCCGACTGTTGGCGACGACATAAGTGTCGTTGCCCGCGCCACCCAGCATGGTATCCACCCCTTCCCCTCCGTCGAGCGTGTCATTTCCGGCATTGCCGGTCAGAGTGTTCTTCGTGCTGTTGCCGACGATCAGGTTGTCCAGTTCATTGCCGGTGCCGTCTATTGCCGCCGTGCCCGTGAGCGTGAGATTCTCGACATTAGCGGCGAGCGTGTGGCTGCCGGCGCTTTGTACACTATCGATTCCCTCATTGGCGCTCTCGATGATGACCTCACTAAAGCCACTTACGATATACGTATCGTCCCCTCTTCCACCCGACAAGTTGTCGGCGCTACCGCCACCATCCAACAGGTCATTGCCATCACCGCCGCTCAGGGTGTCCCACATCATCCCGCCCAATAACGTATCGTCACCTGCTCCGCCACTGATTGTGACGTACCAGCTTGCACGTCCATCGAGCAGATCGTTGCCATTGCCGCCATCCAATACACTGGCATAGCTAAATCCACTGGTTAGAACGTCATTCCCTTCGCCGCCATACAGAGTTACATCCCCCGTACTGCCGGTTAATACGTCGTCACCAGCCAAACCATGGATGACATCATTGCCCCCCAATCCGTCAATAACATCATTGCCATTCGACCCATATATCACGTCGGCATAAGCGCTAGGCGGTGTCGCCAATGACGCCAGCTGCTGCATATTCCACACCGTACCGTCCGCAAACTCTACTTGCTCAATGGTGCACGGCACGCTATACCAATCCTGCAACATCAATGTGTCTGCTGTGCCATTGATGCTCAACATCAGGCTTGCACCTACTTTGCGCACAGATACGTCGCCGGGTAATACGCTCGCTCCCATTACAATCTTGTCCAGATTGCCTGCCGCCGCATCGTAGTCGTAAACGATGTCCTGGCCGGAGCCGCGGCCAAACAGGTAGCTGTCGTTCCCGGTCCCGCCTTGCAGATTGTCATTGCCGCTCCCGCCGTCCAGCACATCGTCTCCCGCGAAGCCGGTCAGGGTGTCGTTGCCGCCCAGCCCGTTCAACACGTCATTGCCTGCGGTACCATCGATGACGTCCGCCATTTCGGTCGGAACATTCACCATGGCCCTCAAGGCCACAGCGTCCCACACTGTCCCGTCGGCAAACTCCACCCGCTCCACCTTGTAGTCGTCGCCTCTGAACCAATTGCCCAGGGTCAGCCTGTCCACCGTGCCATCGGCATTGGTGACGCTCAGGTACAGGTGGAATTGATCGCGCGTGACAGTCACGTCCGACGGCGTCAGGTCTGCCGTTATCCGCACCTTGTCCACATTGCCCGCCGCGAGGTCGTGGTCGTTCACCACATCGTTGCCGCAACCCCTGCCGAACACATAGGTGTCGTTACCCGTCCCGCCTTCGAGGACGTCGTTGCCCGTTCCGCCGTCCAGCAGGTCGTCGCCCTCGTACCCTTTCAGCGTATCGTTGCCGCCCAACCCTTCGAGCACGTCGGCGCCCGCCGTGCCTTCCAGCACGTCTGAGCCTTGCGAGGCCGCGCGGGTCAGGGCATCGAGCGTTGCGACATCCCATACGGTGCCGTCGGCAAACTCCACCTGCTCGGCCTTGTGCGCATCGCCGAGGTACCAGTTCTTCAAGGTCAGCTTGTCTGTGGCAGTGTCGGGATTGCCGATGGTCAGATACAGATCCAGTCCCGACTTGCGCACCGTTACTTCCTGAGGCAGTACATCCGCCGCAATCCGTACCCGGTCAAGGTTGCCGGCCGTGGTGTCATAGTCGTAGACAACATCCTGTCCATAACCGCGCCCGAACAGGTAGCTGTCGTTCCCCATGCCGCCCTGCAGAGAATCGTTACCCGCGCCCCCGTCCAGCGTATCGTTGCCCGCGCCGCCCAACAGTGTGTCTAATCCGGCGCCGCCGTACAGCGCATCGTCACCCGCATCGCCGTAAAGCGTATCGGCCCCGTTGCCGCCCAGCACGGTGTCGTTTCCTTCCCCGGCACGAATGGTGTCGTCGCCGTCCCCGCCATCGGCCCAGTCGTTCCCCGCACCGAGATTGACGGTGTCGTTGCCGCCTAGGGCCGAGACGGTGTCGTTGCCGCCAAAGGAGGTGATGGTCTCGCCCAGGGCCGTGCCGCCAAGCGTACTGTCGTTGCCGCCGGCGGCGCCCAGGATGTTGAAACCCAGGGCCAGGATCATTTGCTCGCGGGTCAGCACCTGTCCGTCGGCGAACTGGATGTATTCGATGCTGCCCGCCAATGGATTGTCGGGATCGAAATCGTCGAGATGCAGTTCACTGCCGTCGCTGAAGACCATCTTGAGCGAGCCGGTCTCCAGCCGCAGGTTGGCCAGCGTTGCGCCATTGCCCAGTACCAGCCGATCATTGGCGCCACCGCCGTCGGCAATATGGTCGATGCCTTCACCAAGGTTGTAGAAATAGACGTCATCGCCAAGGCCGCCATCCAGCCAGTCGTTGCCCGCGCCGCCGGCCAACGTGTCGTTGCCGTCGCCGCCGTGCAGGATGTCGGCGCCTGACTCGCCTTGCAGAATGTCGTTGCCCGTGCCGCCGTTCAGCGTATCGTCGCCGCCATTGCCCCATAGCAGGTCGTCGCCCGCCCCGCCATTCAGCACGTCATTGCCGCTGAATTGACCGCCACCGTCATCCCCGATCAACTGGTCGTTGCCGTCCCCTCCGTTGAGGGTGTCGTCGCCCGCCATCCCGTAAACCTGGTCGTTCCCGCCCAGGCCGTTGATACGGTCTGTGGTGTTGGTGCCGTGCAGGGCATAGCTGGTGAAGGTGACAGCACCGCTGACAGGATCGACCGTATAGCTGGTGACGTCATCACCTTCGGTGCCGTCGATGTCGAAGCCGCGTTTGAGCAGTTCCGCCGTGGTGAGCGTGCTGCCGTCGGCAAACTCGAAGCTGCCGATGGACGAGCTGTTGAACACGTCGTTCTGGTCGAAGTTTGCGATGTGTATTTCGTCGCCGTTGCCCATGTTCAGCTTGAGCGAGCCCAGGTTCAGGGTAATGTCGTTTGCGTTAATTCCAGCACCGAAGCGCAGGATGTTGTGCTCGCCCTTGGTGTCATATATCCAGTCTTTGCCGTCGCCTGCGTTGTAGATGTAGGTGTCCTGCCCCGTGCCGCCTACCAGTGTGTCATTGCCCGTGCCGCCGATGAGGATGTCGTCACCTTCGTTGCCGTAGATGACGTCGTTGCCGCTGCCGCCGTCGAGGTAGTCGCTGCCGGGAGTGGCGGCGAAGTTGGCGCTTTCGCCCAGATCGCCGTATATGGTGTCGTCATTGTCGCCGCCCAGGATGACGTCGTTGCCGCTGCCGCCTACCAGGAAGTCGTTCCCCTTTTCCCCAAAGATGACGTCGTTGCCGAGTTCGCCCCATGCGCGGTCCGCACCTTCCCCGGCGTAGATGACGTCGGTGTTGTCGCCGGTCCAGGGCGCGATGCCGCCCGCGCCGCCGACGAGTGTTCCTGCGGCGCTGATCCCCCAGTTACGCCCCGTCCCCGGCGCCCAGTCGGTGTCACCGAAGATGTAGTCGTCGCCAGCGCCGGCGATGATGAGGTCGGCTTCTGCGCCGCCGGCGAGGATGTCGTTGCCCGCACCAGCAATCAGGGTGTCGTTGCCGCCGTCGCCGGAGAGGGCGTCGCCTTGCAGGCCGGTGCCGGTTTGGGTGTTGCCAAGAGCGATGGCGTCGGCGACGCTGATGTAGTTGTCCGCGTAGATGCGGTCGTCGCCGCTGTAGCCGTCGAGCGCGTCGCTGCCAGCACCGCCGAAGATGATGTCGTTGCCCATGCTGGCAAAGACGTAGTCCTGTCCAGCGCCTGTATCGATGACGTCGTCCACAGCCTCGGACAAGGCAAAGTTGATGTCGTCGTCATCTCCCGTACCGGATACGGTGATCTGCGGAGTGGTTTCGGCGGCGGGGCCGGTCATGGTGAGGCCAAGGTTGCCCGCTTGCCAGTTCTGCACGAAGAGGTTGCCGTCGACGATCAGGCCGCGACCGACGTCGGTGTAGGTGTGGCCGTTACTGTCCTTGTGGACTTGGGCGTCGCCGTACTGGGCGCCGCCTGTAATGTGGATGTCATCGATCCAGACGCTGCCTTGCCTGTCGGAATCGAGGATGGTATCGAGGCCGGCCTGTCCTGAGCCTGTCGAAGGGCCGGTGGTGTATTGGTAGGTGTCGTTGCCGAAACCGCCCATGAGCACGTCGCTGCCCTGCCCGCCGTTCAACACGTCGTCGCCGGCGTTGCCGACCAGCAGGTCGGCGGATGTGCCGCCGGTGAGGGTGTCTGCGCCGCTGCCGCCGAGCATGAAGGCGCCGCGGTTGAGGGTGTCGGTGGCGGTCATGCCGGATGCGCCTGCCTGGATGTACCAGTCTCGCATGGCGGGGAGTACGGATTGGATCAGCTGCCGCTCTTCTATGGTGAAGCCGCCTCCGGTGGACATGCTTTCGCCGTTGAGCAGGAATTCGCCCTGGTTGAGATAGTTTTCAAAATAGAGAGCGAAACCTTTGGCATCGCTGAGGTTGAGTTTTTCTTCGTTATTTTGAAAGGCAGTTGCGAATTTGTCGGAGACATCGGCCATGTCGAAGCGGATGCCGTTGCTGCCTTCGCCCGATGTGTTCAGGTCG
>JBQGEN010000514.1:0-1525 GCA_052039615.1 Sideroxyarcus sp.
ATGGAGGCTTCAGGTACTTACAACATGTGGATCTGAAACGTATGCGGGAATCGATCCGCGAACGGCGCATTCTCATGCGGATCGCCCCTCATCTGGTCTACCCTCTGCCCTGTCTTATACCAACATATGCAGAGCTGTTACGGGGAAAATCGGTTCTCCAGGCAGCACTGAAACTGAACGATCTCATCGGGTTTGATCGGAACCGCAACCTGGAGTCCCAGAAATCGATACCCAGAGGCCGTATGATTTCGAGGGGTGAATGCCTTCAGCTCTGTCCACATCTCGATTGCAGCGACTTCACTGCCGCGGCGCTCTTCTTTGATGCTCAGGTCTATAGCCCGGATCGTCTCACCCTCACATTCCTGTTATCTGCTGCGAGAGCAGGAGCTGACCTCGCGAACTACGCACAGGTAACCGGCTTTCTCTCTCAGAGCAACAGTATTACCGGAGTGCAAGTCCAAGATCTCCTCACAGGGAAATCGTTCATCGTACAAGCCAAGATGGTCGTGAACTGCAGCGGTCCCTGGATCGATCATGTCCTGCAGCTCATGCACCAGCCAATCCAGTCGAAGAGGCATAAGTTCTTGAAGGCCGCCGTGCTCGTGACCCGTCCCCTCGTTCACGAAATGGCACTCGGCTTGCTAAGTAGGCCCCGAAGTAACGATGTCGGTGGTCATTACGGGAGACGGCCGCGGTACCTTTTCATCACACCCTGGCGCAATAAGTCTTTGATTGGCACGCTTGAAGTCCCATATGAGGGTGACCCCGATGAGGTGCAACTGACCGAGCACGAGGTCCAAGAGTTCATTGAGGAAGTGAATGCAGCATATCCAGCAGGCCTGACAAGACGAGAGGTGCATTTTGTCTACCGCGGCCTGGTCCCTGTCTCGGAAGTGTATAGCTCGCCAGATGGGCTCAAAGCTGCCAGGCATTATCGGATTCACGACCATGAACAAGAGGACGGTATCCGTGGGCTGATATCGGTGCTTGGCGTGAAATATACTACAGCCAGAAACGTCGCTGAGAAGACAATTGATCTGGTGTCGAGGAAACTTGACAGAGGCCGAGTGAGGTGTCGGACGGACGTCACTCCAATTCAGGGGGGAGCGATTGACTGCTACGAGGCATTTGTCACCCTGGAGCTTCAAAAGCAGTCATCAGGATTGGCCCCAGAGATCATGCGCCATTTACTCCGAACATACGGCTCGGAATATCAAACCATTCTGCGGTATGGTGCAGAAGATCCGGTGTGGAGGGAACCGGTGACAAACGACGCACCTGTCCTCAAGGCTGAAGTACTGCACGGAGTCCGTGCAGAAATGGCCCAGAAGCTGACGGATGTGCTGCTCCGACGCACCGAATTGGGGACTGCGGGATACCCCGGCGATGCCTGTCTCAACACATGTGCGGCGATCATGGCGAGGGAATTGGGGTGGAGTCGGCAGACGGTCAGCAGGGAGCTGGAGGAAGCCGCATCCGTGTTTGCCACACACCAGGTATGAGGGGGCAGAGGATGGCTGGTCAG
>JBQGEN010000515.1:0-6581 GCA_052039615.1 Sideroxyarcus sp.
GCGGCACTGATGCTGGCGAAAAATTCCGCGCTGACCCCGGCGCAGGTCAAGACCATCCTGTCGGCGCCGTCGTCGCTGACCGACTTTCCGTCCTTTCCGTCGGCCTGGCTCAGTTGGGACTGTGCGACCAGCCAGAATTGCGGCGCAGGCATCCTCAATGCCGACCTGGCCGTGCAGAACAGTTCTCCCACGGTGAGTGCTCCCGCGACGAGCGCTTTTGGCTCCGTGCTCGTCAACGGAACTGCCAGCCGCACCGTCACCCTGACCAATACCTGGTTCTTCGCTGCCCAGGCGGGCACGGCCACGGTGACGGGGACAGGCGCGGCGCACTTCAGCATGACAGGCAATACCTGCAGCGGGGCGAGCATCGCTTCCGGTGGCACTTGCCAGATCACGCTGAGCTATACCCCCGATGTGACAGGTGCGCACACGGCGACCCTGACGGTCCCGATCACCAGCGCGTCGTCGCCGGTTCTAGTCAGCCTCACCGGGGCATCGGTGACGGCATTGACCACGGCGGACGTGACGGCAGCCACGGTCGCGGCCGGCCAGACCACCACAGTCAACGTCAGCTATACCAATCCCAACGTGACCGCAGTGACCGCCGGCACGATCAGCCTGTCGCAACCGGCGATCATGGCGACCTCGGTCGATAACTGCAGCGGCAGCACGCTGGCTGCCGGGGCGAGTTGCACGGCGACCATCTCCATCACTCCCGCGGCGATTGGCGACTACAGCGGTACGGCATCTCTCGCGCTTTCCATTGGTGGCACGCCGGCCGTCGCCACCATCTCCGGCTCGGCGACCGAGCCCGTAGCGCCCCCAAGCTCCGGCGGTGGCGGCGGTTGTTCCACCATGCCGTTCGGCGCGGACCCGGATGTGTCCTTGTTGCTGGCACTGTTGGCGGTCGGAGCATACTGGTCGCGTCGGCGCATGGTTCGCGGGCGCAGTGCGGACTGATGTTCGCCTGTTGGCAGCGGCCATCGCGCCGCTGCTGGTCTGGCCGTGGATCCCCGTCTGGGATGAGTCCGTTTTCACGGAGGGTTGGGCGGGTGCAGTGGTTTTCTGCATATCCGTCGCCGTGCTGGAAGAGGTGATCTTTCGGGGAGGGATCCAGGGCTGGTTGTTGCAGCGGGCATCCTTCAAACGCTTCACGGCGGGTTTTAGCAGGGCGAACTGGGCAACCAGTTCGCTCTTTGCTTTGGCGCATGTGTGGCTGCATCCGGTCTGGTTGGCGCCGGGCTATCTCGCCGTCTCGCTCGTGCTGGGTCATTTTCGCGAGCGCTATCGCGGCATCCTCGTGCCGGTGGCATTGCATGCCTGGTACAACCTTGTGTTGCTGGTCCTGCCCGAGCTTTTTCGCGGCTAGCCGGGGGCGCCCGTGGAGCGCCATACTTTTTTCCTGCCAGCTCAGAAACGGTGATTGATGCCGACGGTGAACGAGCGGCTCGCGGTGAGTTGTTCGCCGTTCACGTACTGGTACAGCGGCAACTGCAGCAGGCCGTACAGGTTCGTGCCGGGAACGACGGCGAAGCTGACGCCCGGGCTCAGGTAAAGGAACTCTCCGCCGGTCGAGGTGCCCGCTACGCCGGACGCATCGGCAGGCGCGGCAACGCCGCTGTCCCGCGCGTTGTCCTGGTAGTTGAGCTGCAGCAGGGCGCTGGTGCTGCGGCCCAATGCGTAACGCAGTCCGGCATCGAGGTTGAGCTGGTTGCCGGGCTTGTACTCGTTGAGGTGCCTCACCGAGGTCTGCAGCATGGCCTGCGCAAAATAGCTCATCGCATCGCCGTGCGCGCCGCGCTGCCAGAAACCGCCGACGATGAGGTCGGTGCTGCCGTTGCCCGGCTGCAAGGATACCTCGCCGGGCACGGTTCCCTGGTCGTTGGCGACATCCTTGCGGCCGGTAGCCAGTTTCATCCCGGCTTTGATGCCGATCCCGCCGCTATCCTCGGCAGCGATGCGATAACGTCCCACGACCCAGATGTCCCCCAGCGCGCTGGCCTCGAAAGTTTCCACTACCGGCTGCACCGGGTCGGCGATGGTGTGCTTGTGGGTGCGCATCACATACGGCAGTTGCACCGAGAACCCGGTCCTGTCGTCCGGCGCGTAGTCCACAGTCGCAGTGACGAGCCGGTTGTCGGTGTACAGGTTCTCCACTTCCTCGCCCGCGATGGCCGGATCGGTCGGGTCCTCCGCAGTGACCTCGTTGCCGCCGGAGCGCAGTTGATCCAGCCTGGCGCTGCTGTAGCGCAGGTCGATGCTCAAGCCGGGTTTGTTGATGCCGTGCTCGTCCCAGTTGGTGTTGACCGAGCATGCCGTGCTACCGCAACTGGCGTGGGAGTCGAAGGCGGAAAGGATACCGAGACAGAGGGCAATGGAACGCAGGCGAAAGTAGCGCATGATCTTATCCTCCCTGGAATGGAAGCTTGATTGTAGTACTCGGGAATACGGCGGGGGTGCGACAAAATGTCGCAGCGGCTAATCGTTCTGCGCCAGTTTGTGCTTGGATAGCGGGGGGTTCTGCGCGAAGTAGCGCTTGATGCCGCCCAGGATGGCGCTCGCCATCTTGTCCTGATAGGCATCGTCCTTCAGTCGTTGCTCCTCGGTCGGGTTGCTGATGAACGCGGTCTCCACCAGGATCGAGGGCGTGTCGGGCGATTTCAGCACGGCGAACCCGGCCTGCTCGACCCGGCCGCGATGCAGGGTGTTGATGCCGCCCAGTTCCCCGAGAACATGCCGGGCGAGTTTCAGGCTGTCGTTGATGGTTGCGGTCTGCGACAGGTCGAGCAGGGTGCGCGCGAGATAGGGGTCTTTCACCGCGAGGTTCACGCCGCCGATGAGGTCGGCATCGTTTTCCTTCTTCGCCAGCCAGCGCGCGCTGGCGCTGGTGGCGCCGTGTTCGGACAGGGCAAACACCGACGAGCCGCGCGCATGCGGTTTGACGAAGGCATCGGCGTGAATGGAGACGAACAGGTCGGCATGCGCCTTGCGCGCTTTTTCCACGCGCATGCCCAGTGGGATGAAGTAATCGCCATCGCGGATGAGGATGGCGCGCATGCCGGGCGTATCGTCGATCTGGGTCTTCAGGCGGCGCGCGATGGCCAGCGTCACATCCTTCTCGCGCGTGCCGCGGCGGCCGCGTGCGCCGGGGTCTTCGCCGCCGTGCCCTGCGTCCACGGCGACGAGCAGCACGCGGTTGCGCAACTCCGGATAGATGGATGGAGGCGATGCCGGATCGGGGACGGCCGGGGGCGCGACGAGCGCGGGTGCGGTCTCGACCGCGGCGGATTCGGCGACGCCAGCTTCGCTCGCCGCGAGCTTGGATTCGCCCTGCTGCACCAGCGCCATCATCGGGTCGACGGCGACCAGCGGATACACGTCCAGCACCAGGCGATGGCCGTATTCGGCGACCGGCTTGAGGTTGAACAACTGCGGCTTGACCTCCGCCTTGAGGTCGAGCACCAGGCGGACCACGCCGGGCCGGAAGCGGCCGACGCGCACGCTGCTGATGTAGGGATCGTCGCTGCCGATCCTGCTGTTGAGTTCGTTCAGCGTGGCATTGAGCTCGACCTCGTCGAGGTCGATCACCAGCCGTTGCGGGTTGGAGAGGGTGAACAGCTTGTAGCGGATGGGCTGTTTCGACTCCAGCGTCAGGCGCGTGTAGTCCTGTGCCGGCCAGATGCGCGCCGAACTGATGGCGATCTCCGCGAAGGCGGATGGCAACCAGAGCAGCGCTGAGATGAAGATCAGGCGGGCAACGCGTTCAGGCATCTCTGTCCTGCTTCGGTATAGGCATGGAGCACGATCTCGCGTCCATCCTGGAGTATCTCGAAGGTGAGGCTGATATCGGCAGGGGGCAGCAGTCCCGCGGCCTGTTCCGGCCATTCCACCAGGCAGATGTTGTGCCCGTCGAACTCATCCCGAAAACCTGCCTCCTCCCATTCTTCGGCATCGCGGAAGCGATACAGATCGAAGTGGCGCAAGTGTAACCCAGACACTTCGTAGCGCTCAATCAGGGTATAGGTCGGGCTCTTCACGCGGCCCGCATAACCCAGTCGCTGCAACAACGCGCGCACCAGCGTCGTCTTGCCCGCGCCCAGATCGCCGCGCAGATAGATCACCAGGCCGGGCTGCAGGGCGTGCGCGAGACGCGCCGCGAAGGCCGTCGTGGCGGCTTCATCGGGCAGGTTTATTGCGAGCCTTCGCCCTGCGGCGGAATGCCCGCTTACACCACTTCGGCTATGATGCGCTTCATGCAAAACGGGTCACCTCAGATGGATTACGCCGCGCTCGCCGCCCGCATCAGGGCGTGGGGTGAGGCGCTCGGATTTCAGGCGCTGGGCATCAGCGGCACGCGCCTCGATGCTGCCGAAGCGCATCTGCTGCAATGGCTGGCGGAAGGCCATCACGGCGCGATGGATTATATGGCAAAACATGGCGCCAAGCGTGCGCGTCCGGCGGAACTCGTACCGGGGACCTTGCGCGTGATCTCGGCGCGCATGAACTACTACCCGCAGCACGCCAAGGACACCCACGAGGTGCTGGCCGACGGCAGTCGCGCCTTCGTCTCGCGCTACGCGCTGGGGCGCGATTACCACAAGGTGCTGCGCAACCGGCTGGAGAAACTGGCGCAGCAGATACGTGCCGAGGTGGCATGCCAGTGCCGCGTGTTCACCGATTCCGCACCGGTGCTGGAAGTGGAGCTGGCGCAGAAGGCGCGCTTGGGCTGGCGCGGCAAGCACACGCTGCTGCTGTCGCGCGAGCAGGGCTCGTGGTTCTTCCTGGGCGAGATATACATCGACCTGCCGCTGCCGGTGGATGCACCCGAGGCAAACCATTGCGGCACCTGCCACGCCTGCATCGACATCTGCCCCACGCAAGCCATCACCGCGCCGTACCAGCTGGACGCGCGGCGCTGCATCTCCTATCTCACCATCGAACTCAGGGGCAGCATCCCCGTCGAACTGCGCCCGCTTATCGGCAACCGCATCTACGGCTGCGATGATTGCCAGCTGGTGTGCCCGTGGAATCGCTTCGCGCACAAGAGCGTCGAGCCGGATTTCGCCGTGCGCAATAGTCTGGATGACGCCGCGCTCACCGAACTGTTCGTCTGGGACGAGGCAACCTTCCATGCGCGGCTGGCGGGCAGCGCCATCCATCGCATCGGCCACGAGCAATGGCTGCGCAACATCGCCGTGGCGCTGGGCAATGCCCCCGCCGCGCCGGATGTCGTGGCGGCGTTGCAGTCCCATGCGCAACACCCGTCCGCATTGGTGCGCGAACACGTTGCGTGGGCGCTGCAGCGGCACGGCGAAGGATGAAGGTCGGGAATTTTGCCTTGACAATTTCGGCCGCTCGCATAAAATGCGCGCCTCTTCCGGGTCGTTAGCTCAGCTGGTAGAGCAGCGGACTCTTAATCCGTTTGTCGCAGGTTCGATCCCCGCACGACCCACCAAACAAAAAAGGCCCCGCGTTCTCGCGGGGCCTTTGCGTTTGCGTGGCTGTAAGCGCGCGCCGCATTTGGTACTGATTTGCGCGGCTTTTGGTACTAGAGCAACCCTGCCAAATCGTTAAATCCACCCGTTGCGCTCGGGGCTAATTAACGCCTCCGTTAAAACAACCATCCCATAATTCCAGGTTCGTAGTTCGTTCGGCGCTACGGCGTTTTTCCGAGCACGGCCATCATGCCGCCAGTCGCCCTGTATTCAATATCCTTCCAGGTCTTTCGGCATGGACGCCACCGCCCACACAAAAATGCCGACACATATCAGAACAATGGCTCCAACGATGAGCAGCACTTTCATGACCCACCCCTCCGTCCAGGCGCCAACATCCACCAGTGATCCGGCCTGATGCGGTGCACCGAATCAGGCCGGAAGAACGGAACACCCACCTTGTCTGCCGCCCATGCCGGAAGCTCCGAGCACCACCAAGCATCGTCATCCTGCCAGTTTCGGTGCCACCACAAGCCGAGCACACCAAGCAGGTCGTAGGGCTTGCCGACCTGGGATCGTGCAGCCTCGATGATTTCCCGCTCCAGACCTGTATGGAATTCCACGATCACGCAGGCATCATGGCTAGCGAGCAGGTCAGCCAGCCTGGCCACGCGCACACGAGGCCATACCGCCTCAATCACCTCATCTTCGTCCACGATGGCCACGTGGCTCCAGTTCGACCAGGTGACTAGTCGAATCAGCCAGGAGCCGATGGTGCGCGAACGGCAGAACGCCAGTCTCATGGTCAGCCCAGGAACGTGACAGGCCAGCCGGCCGAGAAGTCATAGGCGGCATGGTCTTCCGCCGCTTCCATCGCCGCCCTGTGCGTCTCGGCAGCCTCGAAGATGGCCTGGTCGCTCGCTCCAGCGGAGGCGAGAATCTGCCCGGCCAGCGCCTGCGTCATGGCGACAAACGTCCCGTCCATCGTTTTCCACTGCAGGTTCGCCGGGATGTTCGCCCCCATCGCGATCAAACCCAAGTGCTGGCTGCGGCTGAACTCGTCGGAGTGGAACCACTTGCCGCCTGCGCTGAAACCGCCGTTCCTGGTGAGATGGTCGCGCTTAGCCTTGATGCGCGCCCAGATCT
>JBQGEN010000516.1:0-1710 GCA_052039615.1 Sideroxyarcus sp.
TCGACCACCTTTTTGATCAGGTCCTCAATTGAAAGAAAACTGAAAGGTTGATTCGCGGCTTCCAAATTATCCGAAAAAAAACGGTAAGCTTGATCGGTGGCTTCCAAATCTTTTACCAGGCTAAGTGACTGGCGCGGGACAAATCCATCCGCCACTTCCTCCTGCGCCACGAACTCGAAACGAAACGGGACGACCATCCCGTCGTATTTCAAATAGCCGCTCAGATCAGGCAGGTTCGAGATCTCTTCCCTGCTCACCAGCGGTCGACGCCTCACATAAGACGAATGATTGATCGAAGCGAATACTTGGCCGCCGGCGCCTGCGGTGGCTGTTCCCAGCAACCTTGACAGCCAGTCGGCCGATTCTGGCTCATTACAACGCAACACGATTTTATAGCGGGGAGAGGAGAGTATTGTTGAGGCTACGTTGGACCCATAACGATCATCAATCTGATGTTTATTCTGCGCCGCCAGAATTGTGTTGACGCCGAATTTTCGGCCTTCCGTCAGGACCCTTTGGAGCGTCGGCAGAGATGTCAGGGAGTGAACTCCGTCAACAATTAACTTGACCGGGCGTTGTCTCCCCCACGCGCCGTCGATCGACATCAGACGTCTCATCAGCAGGTCAAGATACGCGGCACAAAGCGGCCTCAATTGCGCTTCCGCCTCCTCAACCGAAGTCAAAAATATCCAGGACTGGCGCTTCGTCGCCCAGTCGGTCAACGAGAAATCGAAGTCGCATTCCTCTCTCGGCGGTAAGAGCCGCAGCGTCTTCCCGAGTGTGGCGAGGCTGCCAAGGACGCCACCCCTTTGGCAGGGGGCATTCGGAGGAATGTAGTTCGCGAGCTCCGTCCCCGCGCACATCCGGCCGATCTCTTCTTCGTCCGCCAACCACTTGACCAGCTCCGCCGGAGTCGGGTCGAATTCCAGCATTCGCGCGAAGATGTCGCGCGAAGCGTTAAGGAAGAAGACTTTGGCCTTCTGGATCCTCTCGGGGTTACGCCCGGGGAAGAAGACCTCAGCCAATAACTGACAGTCCGTTCGATATTTTCGCTCAAAAACAGGTGACCAGAATGGGCTGCGATTATCCAACGGGTTAAGAATTACGTCGCCCCGCTCGGGGCGATAGTGGCTTTTGACGAATTCCCACGCAGGATCGTAGATCACAGCGGTCTCCGACTCGCGCTGCGCGATTTGCTCCAAAAAGTGGTGGATGATCTGCGACTTTCCCGTCCCGGCATCGCCTAAAATCAAGATTCCTTGCGCCTCATCTCTGCGCCTCATTCCCAGCTTCCAGGCAGGCTCACCGTTCTCACCCAATCGCCTTACACTCTCTTCTGTCCCCACATTTCTTACGGTCAAAGCCAGACCATCAATATCGACGACTCGACTGTCATATTCGCTGGGATCAACCAGCCTGTTTCCACTCATTCTTTTTCCCTCCTGGTACTTTGTATGTAACAGCCCCAGCATTGCCCAAATCCAAGTCCGTATTTACGTCTACGCATGAAATGCGGCGTTTGGATTCTGGCGCGGGACTTCAGGATATGTCTCCATATAGAGTCAGGGACAACGGCCGATACCGTCGATTTTGCCGTCAACTTCGCTATATGGCTTGTAGGCACGATAGGATTGAGTATAGGGGTTTATCTTTCCTGGAAACACATTCCATGACTAGGACCTTAGCCATCCCTGTACCCTGATCGAGGTC
>JBQGEN010000517.1:0-1846 GCA_052039615.1 Sideroxyarcus sp.
GCACGCCAGGTCTCGTTTGCGCCCATGCGCGGAACAGTGCCCAGGATCTCTCCGGTGGCCGGATTATTCACCTTGATGGTTGCGCCGCTCTCTGCATCGCACCAGCGGCCGCCAATATATGCCTGCTGTCGAAACAGGTCCGAATCTTGCAAGGAAAGTGTCGTCGTCATATCTACTCGTCTCTTGAGGGAATCCGCGTGCTCGCTTTCAAGCGAAAGCGCAGAATGGCGAATCGTTGAGCCAAGATCAAGGAGATAATCACAGAAAGCAATCTTAATTTGCCTGGCCCGCGACGGAGGCGGATCGTATTTGCATAAAGCCCTTATTTAAAGGAAATTAACTCATCATTATTTATCGGCAGATGACGAGTGATTGGTGAGCGGCCAATGGCTGGCTCACGGGTGACCCTCGAAAATATCCGGTAAACTTTCCTTGACGCTCGACTTACGAATCGCTTACGAATGAATGATTGAGATGATGTCAGAGATTTCGTCCCAGAATCGAGTTCGGCGCACTGGAAATAGGTTGCTTCGTCGCCCGGAATACTGGCAAAAGAGAAGCGCGCCGTTACTTGCGAGCGAATAGCTTGTCCCTGCGGCTTAATCCCAAGCGGTTCCTCAGATCTCTCAATGGAGACGCACCGCCAGAAAATTGTTTATGAACTAGTAAGATGGAAAACTCGAACAAATCGCTCGATCGTGTTCGGTTGGGAGTCAGTCCGCTGAGTTGGACCAACGATGTGCTCCACGACCTCGGAGATGAAGTTCCGCTGGAGCAATGTCTACGGGAGGCATCGGAGATCGGTTATGAAGGAGTCGAGCTTGGGCGCAAGTTCCCTAGAGATCCGAAGGTCTTGCGGCCAAAGCTTTCCGAGTTTGGGCTGGTCTTGGCCGCCGGGTGGTATTCGGGGTATCTGGCGGAGCGATCACTGGAGGCGGAATGGGAGGCGGCTGCAGATCATATTGCCTTACTCAAGGGATGCGGAACGAGCATCCTCGTCTATGGAGAGATTGGCAAAATTCCTGGAAATGGTGATCTTAACCTGCCGCTCAGCCAGAGTCCTCAGCTTAAATCGATCGATCTTCCCGCCTATGCGCGAAAGGTGGAGGCCTTCTCCGAACGTCTCAAGGAGCAGGGGCTGGTTTTCGCTTACCACCACCATTTGATGATGCTGGTGGAGAAAGCCGATGAGATTGCGGCTTTTTGCGATGCCACCGAGGATTCCGTTGGTCTGCTGCTCGATACCGGCCATGCAACTGCGGCCGGCGCCGACTACGCAGAGATCATTCGAAAATTTGGCAGCCGCATCGTGCACATTCACCTCAAAGATGTGCGTCGAAACGTCCTCCAACGAATTCTTGAAAGTGATGCCAGCTTCAACTCCGGTGTCAGGGAAGGTTATTTTACAGTTCCCGGCGATGGCGACGTCGACTTCTCCGAGTTGGGAAAGTTTATCCGGAACTCGGGCTATCGTGGCTGGGTGATTGTGGAAGCCGAACAGGATCCGGCCAAGGCCCCCCCGAAGGCGTATGCGGAAAAAGCATATCGCTTTGCGAAAGACCTGATCTTCTAAAACAGCCGGCGAAAAATCTATGTCAAAGACACTAAACATTGGACTGATCGGGTCCGGGTTCATGGGGCAGGCGCACGCAGATGCTTATCGAAGGGCAGGCATCCTCTATCGAAACCTGCCCTGCACACCGGTCTTATATGCAGTTGCGGATCAGAACGATACGTTGGCCGAGCAATCGCGCAGCCGCTTGGGCTTTGAAAAGGCCTATGGCGACTGGAGGCGCATGATTGAAGATCCCGACGTACACGTGATCGATATTACCACTCCGAACAA
>JBQGEN010000518.1:0-2818 GCA_052039615.1 Sideroxyarcus sp.
GTCGTTGGGAAGGTCTTTGCCGGAGGGGACTTTGTTCAAACTCATGTTGCGACGCCTTTAGTTGGAAAATTGAAAGGCGCGCATTGTATCACCGGGCGGCGGCCCGCCCAAGGCCGCCAATCCGGAACGTCGGCTCAGTAGTCGGTATAGCCCTTTTCGCCCGGCGTGTAGAAAGTGGCCGGGTCGGGTGCTGCCAGCGCGGCGCCGCTTTGCAGTTTCCGCACCAGGTCGGGGTTGGAGATGAACGGACGGCCGAACGCAACGAGGTCGCCGCGATTCGCGTCGAGGTCGGCATTGGCGCGGGCCAGGTCGTAACCGCCGGAAAGGATGTACCTGCCCCTGAAGGTGGCGCGTATGCCGGCTTTCAGTTCGGCATCGACCGGCGGAGCTCCCATCGAACTGTGATCGACGATGTGGATGTATACCACGCCGATGGCATTCAGTTCTTCGATCAGGCGCAGATACATCTCATCCATCCTGGCATCGGGTACGGCGCCGTTGAATACGCCGTGGGGCGAGATGCGCATGCCGACGCGCTCCGCGCCGATGGCGGCAACGCAGGCCTTGGCCACTTCCAGCGCAAAGCGGATGCGATTCTCGACACTGCCGCCCCAGCGATCGCCGCGCTGGTTGGCGGCGGTGTTGAGGAACTGGTCGATCAGGTAGCCGTTCGCGCCATGCAGCTCGATGCCGTCGAATCCGGCTTCGATGGCGCGTTTCGCCGAGTCCGCATATTCGGCGATGGTTTGCGCGATGTCGGTTTCGCTCATCGCCACGGGAACGGGGTGCGGCTGCATGCCGTTGCTGTCCGTCCACATCTCGCCGGAGAGGGCGAGCGCGGAAGGAGCGAGCACCCGGCTTCCGGCCGGCATGTTGGCGGGATGGCCGACGCGTCCGGTGTGCATCAGTTGCACGAATATCCTGCCGCCGGCGGCGTGCACTCCATCCGCCACGCGTCGCCAGCCCTGCACCTGTGCGACCGAATAGATGCCGGGGATGCGGGCGTAGCCGAGACCGTTGGGGGAGGGCGAGGTGCCCTCGGTGATGATGAGTCCGGCATCGGCGCGCATTGCGTAATACTCCGCCATCAGTTCGTTCGGCACGTTGCCGATGGCGCGGGAGCGCGTCATCGGCGACATGACGATACGGTTCTTCAATTGCAGGTTGCCGAGGGTGGTGGGGGTAAACAGGGTATTGCTCATGTGTGCTCCTTGCGGACTGCTTGTTGAATGTCCTCTCCCGTCAGCAGAAGAGGACAAGATGGATTACTGCATCACCGCTTCGACCGGGATGGTCAGGGTGATCTCGTCCCCCACGTACGGGACATGCTTGGACATGTTGAAGTCGGAGCGCTTGACCTTGGCCATGGCGGTCGCGCCGCAGGCATCCTTCTTCAGCATCGGATGCGGCATGCACTTGAACGAGATCACCTTGAGCGTCACCGGCTTGGCGATGTCCTTGATCGTCAGTTCGCCTTCAACCTTGACCAGCTTGTCGCCGGAGAACTTCAGCTTGTTCGACTTGAAGGTGATGACGGGAAACATCTCGGTGTCGAAGAAGTCCGCTTCCTGGATATGTCCGTTGAACAGCGGCACGCCGGTGTTGACCGACTTGGCGTCGATCACGACATCTACCGAGCCGGTCCTGGCGGCGCGATCCAGCGTGATGGTGCCGGAGGTCTTGTCGAAGCGGCTGAGCTGTATGGAATAGCCGAAGTGGCTGTATTCGAAACGCGGCAGCGTGTGCGACGGGTCGATCACGTAGGTCTCGGGTGCGGCGTGCGCGACCGATGACAGTGCGGCGGTGAAGGCGAGGGCAACGAGTCTGTTCATGATGTTCTCCTGGGTGGTGGGTGAAGGGTGCTGCCTGTTACCAAGTGATGCCGAGTTGCACAATTTGAATCCGGGTCGCGCTTCAGGCGAGTCGCCCGTTCCTGAAATCGTCCAGCGCCTGGTGGATCTGTTCCTGTGTGTTCATTACGAACGGTCCGTACTGCACGATGGGTTCGTTGAGCGGCTTGCCTGCGACCAGGATCAGGCGCGCGTCTTCGGTTGCCGTGAGCGTCACGCCGTCGGCACCGGGTGTGTTGTTCAGGATGCCCATGCGCTGTGCATCCACCTGCATGCCGCCGACATTCACCGCGCCGCGGTAGACATAGACGAACGCGTTATGCGTGGCGGGCAAAGCGGTTGAAAACGACACGCCGGCTGGCAAATGGATATCCAGATACACCGGTTCGGTGATCTCACGCTTGACCGCTCCGGTCACGCCGTTGCTGCTCCCCGCAATCACGCGCACCGTGACGTTCTCCGGCGTGACGTATTCCGGGATCGCCGCGCTCGGAAAGTCGCGATACCACGGCTCTGCCATCTTGCGCGATGCAGGCAGGTTGAGCCAGAGCTGGAATCCTTCCATCGTGCCGTCTTCCTGCTCGGGGATCTCGGAGTGGAGCACGCCGCGCCCGGCGGTCATCCATTGCACGCCGCCGTTCTCCAGCAGCCCTTCATGTCCCGCGCTGTCGCGGTGGCGCATGCGTCCGGCCAGCATGTAGGTGATGGTCTCGAAGCCGCGATGCGGATGATCGGGAAAGCCTGCGATGTAGTCGTCCGGGTCGTCGCTGCCGAAGGCGTCCAGCATCAGGAAGGGATCGAGGCGGTGCTGCAGCTTGCCGGTGAGCACGCGGGTCAGGCTTACGCCCGCGCCGTCCGAGGTGGCGACGCCTTCGATCAGGCGCTCGATGCTGCGCGATTGTCGCAGTGGTGTCTGGGTTGCGGTATTCATGTTGTGTCCCCTTGGTGGACTAAAGTGCATGCATATT
>JBQGEN010000519.1:0-3493 GCA_052039615.1 Sideroxyarcus sp.
GTCGCCGAAGCGAAAGCTTCCCTGGCGGCGATGTGGCGAGATTTCCGGCTAAGGAGCGGTTGGGAGAACCCGCTGCTAAACAAAGCCTCAGTGAGGGAACTCACTGAGGCTCTTGTTTTGCTTCAAACAAGCACGGGTTACCCACCTGTCGTGTCTTTCAAAGGCGCCTCAAGCCCGTGTCCTTCCGCGCCTTGATTATTTTTTCCAGCCGTTGCCGTTTCCGTCTGGCGCGAGAGCAGGCGCCAATTCGGGAGTAAGATCAACGTCTTCCGATGTATCGTCCCAGCCGACATCCATCAGTGATTTTTCGTGATGCTCTCTCGCCAGAAGCATATAAAGCGACGGAACGATGAACAGCGTGAAGATCGTCCCGATGGTCATTCCACCGACGAGAACGAGACCGATTGAATTTCTCGCAGCCGCGCCGGCGCCAGTCACCAGCGTCAGCGGAAAGTGGCCAGCAACAGTCGCAGCGCTCGTCATCATGATCGGTCGCAACCGAATCCGGGCGGCTTGCGCCACCGCGGTCAGTTTATCCATGCCATGGCGTTGCATTTCGTTCGCGAATTGCACGATCAGGATCCCATTTCGCGAGACAAGACCGACCAGAGTTACCAGACCAACTTGCGAGTAAATGTTGAGCGATGTCGTCCACCCGTTGGTGAAGAAATTGCCAAACGGCATCTTCAAAAACATGAAGATCACCGCGCCGAAAAGCGCCAGTGGCACGGACCCCAACAGAACGATAAACGGATCGCGAAAACTGTTAAACTGCGCAGCCAACACCAAAAAGATCAGCACGATCGACAACACGAATACCGGAACAAACTTATCGCCCTCGGTCCGGAGTTGCCGCGACTCGCCAGTGTAATCGATCACGTAACCCTTGGGCAGCATCTTGCGCGCTTCATCCTCGAGAAATTTTAGAGCCGAATCGATCGAACGCGCCGGGACGCCGCTGATGGTGACGGCGTTGAGTTGCTGCATGCGATTAAGCGAACGCGCTACCGCCTTGTGCTTAATCGTCGCCACCGTGCTCAGCGGAATCAACTTGTTGTTAGGCCCGGTGACATAGATGTTTTCCAATTGCTGCGGATTCAGACGGTCGACGCGCTTGATTTGCGGAATGACCTTGTAACTGCGTCCTGCGATGTTGAATCTGTTGACATAATTTCCGCCAATGGCAGCCGTGAGATCGGCACCCACCTGCTGCATGTCGAGGCCAAGCGCGGCGACTTTGTCGTGATCGAAATCAACCTGCGCCTGAGGCTGATCGATTTTCGTGTCGATATCGGCGAATTGGAACACGTGCGCCGCCATTGCTTTGCCGTATAGCTGTTTCGCGAACTCAAGAATTCGTTCCGGATCGGCAGTGGAAGCGATCACGAAACTTACCGGAAAAGAATCGCTGCCGGGGAGCGCCGACGGCATCACTGGAAACAATTGAATGCCAGGGATGTCGCCAAGTTTGTGCTGAACCACCGGAAGATAGTCTGCGGTGGGTGTTTTCCGCACTCCCCACGGTTTCAACACCATTCCGCCAAAACCGTTATCCGGAAACGTAATTTGAAACGTGAAACGCGTATCGGGAAGACTGAGGAAAACTTTCTCGGCGGCATCAGCGTACCGGATTGTATCGTCGATGGTCGCGTTAGCCGGAGCGGTGACAATTCCAAAAATCACACCCTGATCTTCAGTAGGTGCGAGTTCCGTCGAGGCAAAGCTGGGAATCATGATGAACATGAAAAGTGCAAGCGCCGACACACCTCCCCAAACCAGATAAACCGCAGGTCGCGCGTTGAGCGTCCGATCAAGATGACTGCCATACCAGTCCCGGAACCGATCGAAAGTGCGATTGACCCATCCGCTAAATCCGTGATCGACGTGCTCGGACCGCAGCAAGTGCGCGGACATCATCGGCGAAAGTGTGAGCGCGACCACGCCCGAGATGAAGACGGCGCCTGCGAGCGTCAAAGCGAACTCGCGGAACAGCGCACCGGTCAAGCCGCCCTGGAGCGCGATGGGCGTGTAAACCGTGGCGAGCGTAAGAGTCATCGCGATAATCGGACCAACCAGTTCGCGCGCACCCTTGATCGCCGCGTTCATGCGCGACATGCCTTCGCGCATGTGGCGCTCGACGTTTTCGACAACGACAATCGCGTCGTCCACCACCAACCCGACCGAAAGCACGATCGCCAGGAGCGTTAACAGGTTCAGTGAAAATCCAAACACCTGCATGAGAAACATCGCGCCGATAAGCGAAATGGGAATCGCGACTACTGGCACAATGACGGATCGGAACGAGCCGAGGAACAAAAAGATCACCACCATGACGATGAGCAGCGTGTCGATCAGCGTCTTTACGACTTCGTGGATCGCGTCGTTGATGTAGGCGGTCGAATCGTAGGCGATCTCACCAGTCAGACCCGAGGGCAATTCGCGCTTGATCTGCTCCATTTCGGCGCGCACACGCTTGATCACGTCCACCGAGTTGGCGTTCGGCAAAACGTAAATCCCCATGAACACCGCCTTTTGCCCGGAGAACCGCACTTCAGCGTTATAGTCTTCGGCGCCGAGAACGACATCCGCGATATCTCCCAGCCTAACGAGAGTTCCCTTGTCCTGGCGCACGACAAGTTTTTTGAAATCATCCGCCGTGTGCAAATCGGTATTCGCCGTCAGATTTACCTGAAGAAGCGAACCTTTCGTGCTGCCAATCGCCGAGAGAAAGTTGTTTCTCGAAAGTGCGCTGCGGACTTGCGCCGGCGAGATATTGAGCGCCGCCATGCGATCTGGCTTCATCCAGATTCGCATCGCAAAATAGCGGCCGCCGAGAATGTCCGCCTTCTGCACGCCGCCAACGGCCGTCAGCCGCGGTTGCACCAGTCGGACGAGGTAATCGGTGACTTCGTTGGGCTGCAGAATGTCCGACGTGAAGCTCAAATACGCTGCGGCGCGCTGCGTATCAGCTGATTGAATTTCGATTACCGGAATTTCAGATTCCGGAGGCAGATCGCGCCGGATCGCATCAACCTTGGAGCTGATGTCGGACAATGCCTTGTTGGCATCGTAGTTCAGTTTCAACCGAACAGTGATCTGCGACTGCCCCTGCTTACTCTGCGACTGGATATAATCGATGCCATCAGCCGCAGCGATCGCGCGCTCGAGAGGTGTTGTGATAAAACCACGAACCAGGTCCGCGTCCGCGCCGACGTAAACAGTCGTGATCGAAATGGACGCGATATCGCTGCGCGGATATTGGCGAACATTCAGACCGCCCAAGCCTCCGAGCTTAGGGAAAAGAATCGGCAATATCGCTTTGGACCCGGCGATAAGGATCACAAAGCTGACCACCATCGCCAGCACCGGGCGTTTGATGAAAAGATCAGTGAACGATTTCATCTGCAAATTCGAAATCCTAACTGGGGACGCGACGCCCTCGTCGCGCTCCGGCTCGAGGGCGAGGCGGCTCCATCGGCATTCGTCATTCGTG
>JBQGEN010000520.1:0-2582 GCA_052039615.1 Sideroxyarcus sp.
TCCACCAGCGCGCGGAAGAACGGCGGCGCCAGCGAATCCATGTAGGACTTGGCCTCGCGGATCATGTGGCGCGCCACGAACTCCGGCGTGTCCTCGTGCATGTGGATGAAACCGTGCAGCTCGCGCAGGATGTCGTTGGGGATATGGCGCGAAGTGCGCGTCTCGCCATACAGATAGATCGGGATGTCGGCGTTCTTGAAGCGGATCTCCTCCACGAAGGCGCGCAGGGTACGCAGCGCGACCTCGGTCTCCTCCTCACTGCCGCCGCCGAACTCCTCATCGTCGATGGACAGCACGAAGGCCGAGGCGCGGCTCTGCTGCTGCGCGAACGAGGTCAGGTCGCCGTAGCTGGTCATGCCGACGACTTCGATGCCCTCTTTTTCGATGGCATTCGCGAGCGCGCGGATGCCGTGACCGCTGGCGTTCTCCGAGCGATAGTCCTCGTCGATGATGATGATGGGGAAGTTGAATTTCATTGCTGGCTCCCTATGGGGGATTACGTATTAAAAGTGGTGTGGATTGTCGCAGGTTTTTTCAGCGACGGGGAAATGATGAAAGGCGCTATTCGCGCGGCGGGTAGGGACTTTCAAGCTGCGCAACCAGCTCGGCCAGCACCTTGCGGAACTGCTGCTCGTCGCAGCCCATGAGGATGGCGTCTTCGAGGGCGTCGCGGCAGACCTGGCGTATCTCGGCGAGGTTCTCCTGCAGCACCTTGTTCTTCTCCACACAGGCAATGACCTTGCCTTCGGGAGAACGCCAGATGATTTGCCCTTCCTTGACCATCTAGATCTTCGGCAGCGTCACGCCGACCTGGCCCTGATACTTGCCGCCGCGGTCCTTGTACGAGGTCTCGCACACTTCGTCGCTCTCGAAGAACAGCACCTGCGCCACGCCTTCGTTGGCGTAGATCTTCGCGGGCAGCGGCGTGGTGTTGGAGAATTCCAGCGTCACATAGCCTTCCCATTCCGGCTCGAACGGCGTGACGTTGACGATGATGCCGCAACGCGCATAGGTGGACTTGCCCAGGCAGATGGTCAGCACGTTGCGCGGGATGCGAAAGTATTCCACGGTGCGCGCCAGCGCAAAGGAATTCGGCGGGATGACGCAGTAGTCGGCCTCGACCTGCACGAAGGAATTCGGGTCGAAGTTCTTGGGATCGACGATGGTGCTGTTGATGTTGGTGAACAGCTTGAATTCGCGCGAGCAGCGGATGTCGTAGCCGTAGCTGGAGGTGCCGTAGGACACGATCTTGTGGCCGTTCACTTCCTTCACCTGGTTCGGCTCGAACGGCTCGATCATGCCGTGCTGTTCCGCCATGCGGCGTATCCACTTGTCTGCTTTGATGCTCATCTAGCTTCCTTTTGCTTCCGGATGGTTTGTGCGGGCGCGATTTTACCCAATTCCGCGGCGGAGCGTGGGTTTTGCTACAATCGCGCCCTCATCGAATTTAAGAATAAAAGCGAGCGAGGCGGATGCAATGCAAGGCGCATGGCGCACAGCGACCGAGACATACCTTGTAGGTAGGCGAGGAAGCGAGCACCATGCAACGCCGCAGTGCGCCGCCGCAGCCGCTTTTTAAGGAAACCCGCTACATGACCCGCAAGAATCTCGTCACCTCCGCCCTGCCCTACGCCAACGGCAGCATCCATTTGGGCCACCTGGTCGAATACATCCAGACCGATATCTGGGTGAGATTCCAGAAGATGCGCGGCAATACCTGCCACTACGTGTGCGCCGACGACACCCACGGCACGCCCATCATGCTGCGCGCCGAGAAGGAAGGCATCACGCCGGAGCAACTGATCGCGCGGGTGTGGCAGGAGCACTTCGACGATTTCAGCGCCTTCCACGTCGCGTTCGACAACTACGGTTCGACCAATTCGAACGAAACCAGGGCGTTCGCCCAGGGCATCTACCGCACGCTCAAGGTCGAGAACCTGATCGAGGTGCGCTCCATCGAGCAGTATTACGACCCGGTCAAGAACATGTTCCTGCCGGACCGCTTCATCAAGGGCGAATGCCCCAAATGCGGCGCCAAGGACCAGTACGGCGACAACTGCGAATCCTGCGGTGCGGCCTACGCGCCCACCGACCTGAAGAGCCCCTACTCCGCCGTATCCGGCGCCAAGCCGGAACTGCGCAACTCCGACCACTACTTCTTCAAGCTCTCCGCCCCCAGCTGCCAGCAGTTCCTGCGTGAATGGACGCGCAGCGGCTCGCTGCAGGCCGAGGCCTCCAACAAGATGCAGGAATGGCTGGGCGCCGAGGGCGAGAACAAGCTCTCCGACTGGGACATCTCGCGCGACGCACCCTATTTCGGCTTCGAGATCCCGGACGCGCCGGGCAAGTATTTCTACGTGTGGCTGGATGCGCCGGTCGGCTACATGGGCAGCTTCAAGCAGCTGTGCAACGCCAGGAGCATCAACTTCGACGACTACTGGAAACAGGGTTCGGACGCCGAGCTGTACCACTTCATCGGCAAGGACATCCTGTATTTCCACGCGCTGTTCTGGCCTGCGATGCTGCAACATGCGGGCTTCCGCACCCCGACCAAGTTGTTCGCGCACGGCTTCCTCACCGTC
>JBQGEN010000521.1:0-2611 GCA_052039615.1 Sideroxyarcus sp.
GGATGAATCTCGAATCCGGTATCTTGTGATAGGCATATTTGAAGAAATCCGGACACCACCAAGGGTCGTCCTCAAATACATCATGATCCTGGAACACTGGATCCTGAAAGATCGCATCATAATTTCCGTTCAGCCAATGCCGCGTCCAGTTCTTGGATCTGCTCAAAGGGTGCCCCGCGCGCCTGCATCCCCACTGTTCCAGGAAATCCCCCACTGACGATGTCCCGCTGCGCTGCATAGACAGACAAAACACCTTCCCCTTAATGCCAAGATCGGCAAGTCTCATGGTCGCTTCCTTACTCATCACTTTATTGCCAGCCTTTCCGAGGTTACCCATTTTCGCAAACATTTTCGTCAACTTACTCATCTCGCTCTTTTCACGCCGGTCATTTCGTCGGGAATGTTTTAATCAAAGTGCATATCTGCGCGACATGGTCCGCTTTCAACTGCCCGTAGAACGGCAGGCACAGCACCTCATCGCTGGCCTGCTTTGCATTCGCCAAAGAACCATCATGCGCGGACGGCAACTGGTGGTAGCAGGGATAATCGCTGGTGAGCGGATAGAAGTATTTCCGCGAGAAGATGTTGTATGTCCTAAGGTGGGCATAGACATCGTCGCGGCTCGCGCCGAACCCTTTTTCGTTAATACGGATGACCATGTATTGCTGGCTGTTGGTGACACCCTCCGGCATCTCGACGACAGTGATCCCCGGAACCGAGCCCAACTCTCTGGTGTATTGCTCGCGGATCGCTTTGCGGCGTGCCCATTCGTCTTTCACCATCTCCAACACAATCAGGCCGATGACGGCGGAAAGTTCGTTCATCTTGCCGTTGATGCCGGGCAGGAGTACCTCGAACTCGTTGCGGATGCCGAAGTTCTTGAGCAGGTCGATGCGTTGCTTCAGGTGCGGGTCGTTGTAGGTGAGCGCGCCACCCTCTGCCGTATGGAAAAGCTTGGTGGGGTGGAAGCTGAACATGGAGATGTCGCCATAGGTGCCGATGCCGCGCCCGTTGATCTCGGTGCCGAAGGCATGCGCCGCGTCGTAGATCACGCGCAGTCCGTGCCGGTCGGCGATCTCCTGGATGCGCTCGACATGGCAAGGCATGCCATAGACGTGCACGCCGAGGATGGCGGTGGTGCGGCTGGTGATCAGGCTTTCGATCTTGTCCGGGTCTATCGTCAGCGTATCGGGATGGATGTCGCAGAACACTGGCGTGATGTTGTTCCAAGCCAGTACGTGCGTGGTGGCCGGAAAGGTGAATGGCGTGGTGATGACCTCACCCTGCAGGCGCAGGCTCTGTATGGCCACCATCAACGCGATAGTGCCGTTGTTGAACAGGGAAAGATGCGGCGCCTTGAGGAAGAGGCGGACCTGCTCTTCCAGCGCCTTGTGTTGCGCACAGCCGTTGGATAGCCATATCGCCTCCCATACTTCCTTGAGTTTTTCCGTCACTCGATCAAGATCGGGCATGATCGGACGCGTTACGAAAATGGGCTGGGGAAATGCTTTTATTGTCATCGTATTAATTGCCTCTAAATCTCAGTAGTCTTGTTTTACAGCCTGAACACGATCTTCGCGCTCACCGCGATCTGGTAGATGATCTGCACCAGCTCGGTCCAGATCTGGCGCGACTTCACGTCAACCTTGGGCAGCACCAGCACCTCGTCGCCGGCACGGATGTCGCCGTCGCCCTGCTCGAAGCTGCCGTCGCGGTGGGCGATGACAACGCGATTATAGTCGGCGTTCTGCGTGTAGCCTCCGGCATGATCGATGTAGTCATCCATGTCGAACCTCGAATCGAAGGCGATGGCGTTGGGGAAGAGCACTTCGCCGCTCACGAGGACCAGGCCGTCCTTGGCGGGTACTTTGATGATATCGCCGTTTTCAAGCAGCAGGGCGTCACGGTTGCTGGCCTGTGCGATCAGTACCTGGCCGCTGGGTTCGACCTTCTTCGCCCGCTCGACCCATTGCAGGACCATGTCTGCCTCGATTTTGCGCAATTGCGCCTCCGGCGTGGTACCGCTACGCGCGGTGAGCGCGGTCGACTCCAGGCTTCGCAGCGAGGTCATCAGCAATGCCTTCTGTCTCTCCCGCACACTGGCACGGAAGAGCTGGACGCTGTCGCGGTCGGAGCGCTCGGTGAATTGCACCTGTTTCAGCAGGTCGCCGATGTGCGTCCCGTAAGGCAATGTGTATTCCTGCGCGCTCTGGTGCTCGCCTTCGACGCGCACGGTGATGGTGCCGGGCTTCTTGTCGGCGGTGAACTCCACCTCGTCGCCATTGCTGATGCTCACCTCGCCGGCCTGGTCCAGCGGGAAGTATTCGACGTTCCTTACCGTGCCGGTATTGCGCACGATGCGGACATGGGTAGCCCGGGCCAGGGGTTTAGCCAGCTCGATCATCCGCGCAAGCGTGATCTGTTCGCCCTTGAATTCGAAGGTCTTCGCGTTCTCGGCAATGCCGCCGACCTTGACAGTGTTCGCGCGCGGCGACACGAAGATGACGTCGCCATCCGCGAGCTGCGTAAGGGGGATGCGCCCGGCCAGCAGGAAATCGTAGAGGTTGATGGTGGCGCGCAGCTGTTCGCCGCGCTTGACCTGGACATCGAG
>JBQGEN010000522.1:0-2445 GCA_052039615.1 Sideroxyarcus sp.
CGCGGGACAGCGCCTTGATCTCCATCTCGCGTTTCAGGGCGGAAGATTTGTCGGCGCAGGGTTCGCTATACAGCAGTTTCACCGGGGTGCGTCCGCGCGTGTACTTGGCACCCTCGCCTGCGTTATGTGCGGCGAGGCGCCTGTCGAGGTCGTTGGTGATGCCGCAGTAGAGGGTGCTGTCGGCGCATTGGAGGAGATAGCAGGTCCAGTTGCTTTTGTGAGGCGATGAAATTACGCTGACTTCCATTGTCTTCTTTCCTGCGCCAGTCCCAAGCGCGATACCCGTTCAAATAATCTTGATGACCCCCACGAAAAACCATACAGGCATCGCCCTGATCAGCCTCACTGTCTTGACCGCATGGTTGTTCGTCCCGCAGATCAGCGGCGCGTTTCTCATTAAACACCATTTTGCCACCCTGGGCGCTTTGGGATTGACGCTGGCATTGCTGCTCCGGAAAGACGCGTTGTTCATCCCCACCGGGTGGTTGTCCGTCGCCTTATCGGTCTGGATCGGAGCGGCTCTGGCATCGACGGTCGCGGCCGGGAATGCATATCGGGCGGGAAGCGGACTGATCGAGATCGTCGCGATGCTGCTATTGCTCATATGCGTGTCCAATTTTCGCGACCAGAGCGAGATGCGCCGCAATATCGAAACCGGCATCCTGGTCGCCGCATGCGGCGTCGCGCTGTTTGCGCTCAAGCAATATTTCCTGCCCAACTGGCTCGATCCCGGTTTTCACGCCTTGGGCAAGATGAAGATCTACTCGACGCTGGGCAATCCCAGCCTTGCAGCGATAGTCATCATGACGGCCGTTCCTTCCGCGATCTGGCATACGCTAAAGAGCGAAAATATGCTTCGGGCGCTCTATGCGGCGTGCACCGCCGTTCTGTTGGCCGGCCTGTTGGTGACGCAATCACGCAGCGTGCTGGCCGCACTCGGCGTGATGGGAATAGCAGCCCTGTTATGGATGGGATCTCGCACCACGCGCAGGAGGGTACTGGCCGCGCTGGCCGCAGGACTGGCAATCGCCATTGCTGCAGTCATGATTGCCGACCTGCCCCCTGCGTTGCTGCATAGCATAAAGGGGCGGCTATTCATCTGGCAGACCACCTGGTCGATGATGCTGGATCATCCTGTGAGCGGAATCGGATTGGGACAGTTCGGCATCCAGCACATGGAGTATCAGGGCAGGCTGTTCGCGTCAGGCCAGTTCGGCGCCTATTTCGACAACGCCTCGGTGATCTCGGAAGGACACAACGAATTCCTGAATTGTGGCGCACTGGCGGGCATCCCCGGAATGGCCGGCTTTACGCTGCTGTGCGGGCTGGCGCTATGGCATGGTTGGCGCTCGGACCTTCTCAAGAATGAGGCCCCCCAATTCTATCTGGCGCTGGTGGGCTACCTGTTCACCATGCAATTCATTTCGCTGCAATCCTATCCGGCGACGATATTCTTTTTCTGGCTGGTGCTCGGAGTGGTACTGGCGATCGGCGGCAGGCCGTGGTTCACATGGATACCGGGAGCTTGGGCGCGCCGTCTGATGGTCGTGATCGTCCTTGGCCTGCTGTGCGCGGAAGGGATGCTTGCGTGGAAAGAAGTGCAGTCCGGGCTGCATGAGGCACGCGGCGACAGCCTGCTTGATCAGCATGACACTTGGCTGGCCGAGAAGGAATATTCGCAGGCGCTCGCATGGAATGGCCATGTTGGCGAACTGCGAAAGAAATACGCGACCGTTCTGTTCATGGACCAGAGGATGGATGAAGCATTGCACCATCTTGAACGCGCACGGCACGATTCTGGCGACCCAGGCATCTCCATACTGAGGGGAGAAATACTCGCCAGCATGGGACGTCTCGATCAAGCTGCCGACGTCTATCGGGAGATCGCGACGGCATTCCCCAATATGGTCGGCGCACATTTCGTGCTGGGACAAATCTACCTGCTGCAGGGAGAACGGGCCTTGGCCGAAGCCGAGTTGTACAAGGTGCTCGATATCACCCCGTCGCCTTTCAACCTGAATCTGACGCACGACAAGGTCGACCTGCAGAAGCGGATCGAGCGCGAATATTTCCGGGAGCACGAAACCGCTCCGGCACGATTGCCGGAACGCTGAAATCGAATCAGCGGCGAGCCAGGGTCGTGGTCGAGCCCAGCGTCGGCGGTTTCGACCGCCAGCCTTTGGAGATATCGAAGCGGCCGCGCTCGACGATTTCGCAGCCGTCCTTGTAGTTGTAGGACAGCCCGACGAACAGGATCTGCGAATCACGCGCCGACTGCTTCAGCACATCCTGTTTGTCCAGATTAACGCGCCTCATGGTGCCGCCGTCAGGACGAATTTCAAACAACGTCGAGTAGTACCGTGCCAGCAAGCGGTCGCCGCCGCCCTGCAGGGAGTAGTATCTGCCGGACAGGATATTCAGGTCGGACCGTCCTGCACGCAGGTA
>JBQGEN010000523.1:0-2160 GCA_052039615.1 Sideroxyarcus sp.
GTCTGTCATTTATAAAGTGCCGCACGCCCGTGGCGGATCTAAACGTGAATTGTGGAATTAGCCGACAAATTGCACACCGAAGTCTAATTGTTTATGAGATAGGGTAAAGGTGTGGAGTGGGTCCTTTACGAAAGGAGAGAATTTATGAAAAAAGGCGCTGCTGTCTCAAAGCTTGTGATTATTTTGAGTGGGCTTCTTCTCATGTCGTGTTTATTGCCCGGCATGATTACACTAAATCAGGAACCTGCCGGTCCTATGCCAGTCATGGAGACGAATGCCGATAAGGTGATCGAAGTACTAAACAGCAGGAATTATGTTGAACTGGGGGCGTTTGCTCAGGAACGATATACCGAGGAGGATGTTGCCAAGCCCGGCACACTGACATTTACTGTCAAGATCCCCAATGATCAGCCGGTCTACTTCAGTTATGGCTGGTGCACGACCACAGAGGAGATTCTGAGACAGAACTTTGAACACATTAATATTAGGCTCGCGATCAACGGTGATGAGCTTGGTAACGATGTTATCCATCCCGTTTCATTTACAAGGCCGGATGGACTGGTATGTCTGGATTACGGGGTGTTGGCGACGGAATGGCCGGCCGGGGAATACCAGGTGGAGACGGCTGCCAATTTCGACCAGAAGATCAATGATGGACTGGCCGACTATGAAGCCGGCGATTACGTTTTTCAGTACAATGTGACGGTAGAGGAGGGCAAAGGCAGCTCTGAGACGCCCTCGCCTAGTCCATGAACCTGTATTTCAGGAGCGTCCATACGGCTTCGAACGCATCCTTTAGCTTGATCTTTTTCCCCTCTGAATAATCGCGCGGGTTGAATGAGATTGGTACTTCGAAAATGCGATAGTTTCGCTTCAGTACCTTTGCCGTGAACTCCGGTTCAAAATCGAATCTCTTGGCGCGGATATTCATTCCCGCGACCACTTCACGGCGGAATACTTTGTAGCCCGTTTCCATATCCGTGAGGATGGTATTGTAGAGAATATTGGTCATCAGGGTTAACAATCGATTGGCGATCAAGTGCCAGAACATCGTCACGCGGTGAGGGGCGCCCAGGAAGCGTGAGCCATAGACAACATCCGCCAGGCCTTCCTCGATTGGCTGAAGAAGAACCGGATAATCACGCGGGTCATATTCCAGATCGGCATCCTGGATTAGTAGCACATCCCCTTGCGCGGCCTTCAACCCGGAAACTACAGCCGCGCCCTTGCCCTGATTGCGTTCATGCATAATGACGCGTACCTTTTTTTTGCCATCCAAGGCTGCAAGGACATCGCGCGTCCCATCTTTGGAACCGTCATCAACCACAATTATTTCTTTCGCTAGCTTTGTGGACTGCACTCGTTTGAGAATTTCCCCGATATTGCTGACTTCATTGTAGACCGGAATGACGATGGATAGGTTCATAGTGTCACAGATTATATACGATATTTTGAGGCACCCGATTCGCTGTCGCGCGGGTATGAGACAATAGGTCATTAAATTACAGAACCATCCCTTACGGAGATGCAATTAAGGTTTAGGACAAGAGGCATTATAATAATTTGCAGCGTAATCAATCTTCTTAATTTAATGGATCATTCCCAGCGGGAAGGCATTATGAACAACCCCCTCGTCCGGCCAGCGACTGCCGCTTTATTCTCACCGCCCCCGATCAACTCCGTAGAAGATACGGGCTTGTCTGTGCTTTGGTTACAAGACCTCGCATTAAAAATTCTCTATTCACAAGGATATATGAGCGGTTTCAAGATCGCCGAGTTGATTGCCTTGCCTTTTGCTGGCGTCACAGATGGACTTCTGGAAGCTTTGAAGCGTGAAAAGATGCTGGAGGTGAAGTCATCACAGGGCGGTTTGGGGGAAGGCGCCTATACGTACGGCATTACCGGAGCAGGCATCGTTCGGGCGCGTGATGCATTGGAGCGCAGCCAGTATGCCGGCCCGGCCCCGGTTCCTATTGAAGTCTACAACGAAGCAATCCGCCGCCAAAAGACCGGGCGGAGGACCGTGACCTCACGGATGATGCGTCAGCTCCTTTCGCAAATGGTCATTTCTGAATCGACATTTCAACGGCTGGGACCGGCGCTCAATTCTGGCACCTCGATTTTTATGTATGGACCTCCAGGCAATGGCAAGACGAGTGT
>JBQGEN010000524.1:0-2627 GCA_052039615.1 Sideroxyarcus sp.
GCTGGGCACAACATCATCATCTCCGCCTGGAACGACACCACCAACCTGACCGCCCTGCGCGATCACCTGGACAGCGTCTCCGGCCCGCTGGAGCAGCGCGGCGCGATCGGTATCTATGCGCATACCGGCACGCTGGCCAGCGCCACCACGCTGGCCGCGTCGATCAACGCAGGCCGCATCTCCGCCCCCAACTTCAAGGTGCCGGAGCAACCGTGCGAACTGGCAGCGGCGTACGGCGCGGTCGTGGCCAGCTCGGAGGACCCGGCACGCCCGCTCAATCTGCTGGTGCTGAAGGGCGTCACCGCGCCCGCGCTGGCGGACCGTCTCAGCCGCACCGAGCAGGAGAACGCCCTCTACAACGGCGTGACGCCGCTGGAGGTCGGCCCCGGAGACAAGGTGCAGATCGTGCGCGCGATCACGACCTACACGCTCGATGCACAGAGCATCCCCGATATCAGCCTGCTCGACCTGACCACCATTCGCACGCTGGACTATGTGCGCAAGGCATGCCGAGAGCGCATCAGCCTGCGCTTCCCGCGCGAGAAGCTGTCCGAGCGGACGATCCCCAGGGTGCGGGACCAGCTGCTGGACGTGCTGTACAAGCTGGAGCAGCTGGAGATCGTCGAGAACGTCGACGATCACGAGCCTGGTGTGGTAGTCGAGCGCAGCCTGCAGGACCCGAACCGCCTGGACGCGAAGATCCCGACCGACGTGGTCAACGGCCTGCATGTGTTCGCCGGCCGCATCGACTTGCTGCTGTAAAACAAAAGGAGTCAGAGCATGAGCATTGAATATGATGGCGAGGTAGTGTGCGAGATCAACGGCAAGGAGGTGGACATCGTCTCGATCGACGACACCGTGACGACCGGGCGTCGCCCCGTTAAAACGATGAACCGCACCGGCCGCCCAAAGGGCAGCGTGACCGGCGCCGAGTCGGTCGAGATGAAAATCACCGCGCCCGCGCCCAGTGATGGCGAGTTCAGCTGGCGCACGATGAAGGATGCGCAGATCGTGATCTACCCGGTCGGCAACCCGTCCAAGCGCACCACGTACCAGGACAGCAACGTGTCCAGCGTTGGCTCGCGCTACCAACTCGAAGGTGAGGCTGTGCGCGACGTCAGCCTGTACTGCCTGCGCAAGGTCGACCCGAAATGAGCGACGAACTGATCGTTAAGGACAAACTGCCCATCGGAGCCTTGGTGGATGGAAAGCGCCACAAGGCGTTCACCATCCGCCCCGGCACGCTGCGCGACTCGATCCGGGCCGCGCAGTCGCTGGGCGACGCCGCCGCCTCCGCCGACGGCAACACGCTGCGCTATGCCACGCTGGCGCAGCGCGTGAGCTTTGATGGCCTGGACCAAGAGCAGGTCACCGCCGAGTTGCTGCTGGGCCTCTACGACCGCGACGCGATGGCGCTGGAGGCCGCCTCGGACGAGGTGGAAAAAAAGCTCGACGCGCTGAGCAGCAGCTGACCACCGTCCGCCGCGCGCAGGTGCTGCTCGCCCGCGCCGGATTCGACCCGCACCGGGTGCCTGATATGACCGAGGCCGAGGTCGAATCTCACCTGGCCGTGATCGCGCAGCTGTCCGGCGCCAAGCCGCAAGGCGTGACCAACCGATTCAAGGGCCACAGAAAGTCCAAGAAGCCATGAGCGGAAAGAACCTCGAACTCTCCCTGGTGATGCGGCTGCGCGACATGATGTCGAGCGGCTTCAACCTCGCGCAGCGCGAGATCCAGGCGGGCATACGCCAGACCGAGAAGGCGACGGCCGGCCTCACCCGTACCGTATCGCAGTACCAGAAGACCCGCCACGCGGCCGCCGTGCTCGGCATCCGTTCCGAGCGCGACATCCAGCGAGAGATCCAGCGCACCCAGGCGGCCTACGACCGCCTGGCGAGATCCGGCACGCTGTCCATGAGGGACCAGGCGCGCGCCGCCGAGCAGGCCCGCAGCCGCATCCGCGAGCTGAACAACGAGATGGGCAAGTATTCTCTGGGGCAGCGCGCCATGCGCGGCTTGCAGACCGGCGCCCAGGTGGCGGCTGGTGTGATGGCCGGCGGCTATGTGATGTCGCGACCGGTCAACCAGACGATGGACTACGGCATGCGCCTGGCGCAGATGTCCAACACCGCCTTCAACGACCGCGACACGCTGGGCCGAATCATGGGCAAGCGCGAGCTGGATGCGGCCATCGTCAAGGCGGTGCGGCACGGCGGCGGCACGCGCGAAGGTGCTGCGACCGCGCTGGACACGCTGATCGCCTCGGGCGCGATGTCGGCCAAGGACTCGATGTCCATGCTGCCGTCGCTGATGCGCGCCAGCACCGCTTCCGGCGCCGACGCCGGCGAGCTGGCGCAGATCGGCATCCGCGGCATGCAGACGATGGGTATCAAGCCGGGCGAGATGGGCAAGATCCTGGACATGGCGATCACCGCCGGGCAGGAAGGCGGCTTCGAGCTGAAGGACATGGCCAAGTGGCTGCCGCAGCAGATGGCGGCAGCGAAGATGGCCGGTATATCCGGCACCGGCGGCATGGCCAAGCTGCTGGCTGCCAACCAGGCGGCGGCGATCACGGCGGGCAGCAAGGACGAAGCGGGAAACAACCTGGTCAACCTGCTGGCCAAGAT
>JBQGEN010000525.1:0-1753 GCA_052039615.1 Sideroxyarcus sp.
CGAAGGAGGAGGAGTGCCACGGCCGTAATGCCTCGCCGAACCGGTTCGAGGTCAGGTACACCATCTCCTTGCCCTGCGCCGCGTACTGATCGTAGAACCGGGTGTCGTTGAACTCCCGGGAGGTCGAGATGTAGATGTCGAGCCAGAGCTGGTTTTCCCGCGGCTTATAGCGCGGCTTCAGGTTGTAGGAGGTGAGCGGGCGCTGCCAGGGGTGAATCAGCCGCTCATGTGACAGCTTCTTGCTGGTCCATCCGCTCTTGGTCCGCACGCTCCAGGCCAGCTGAACCTCGAGCTGCATGGCCGGCTCGGGCGTGCTCTGTGGCTTGTCTGACGCGCGGGCCGCCGGCTGCTTCCTCGACTTCTGCGGCTTGGCCGTGATCACCAGCCAGAACAGATGGAGCTTCCGGTTGTACACCACCGGAATCACCTGATCGCCGCTGATCTCGAGGTCGATCCGCTCCCAGGCGGTCCAGGTCCCGAAGCTCATATCGTACTGCCGGTAGTAGTACACGGCGGGCTGGGACTTGGTCCGGCCGATCACGTGGAGACGGTTGATGTTCGGCGGCAGGTTGTCATAGGGCGTATCGTCGTCGACCTCGTAGTAGACGCCGGCGATATCCAGCCTGGCGACCTCGTGGACCTTCTCCAGGTAATGCAGGAGCGCGTCCTCGGCGAGCTCGTCGGTGATGTCGCCCTGCGCCAGCTCGTTCTCCAGCTCGGTAAAGAACGGCGACTTGTCGTCCCGCAGCTCGGGCAGTATCCAGTTCTCGGGATAGAGGAAGACCTTCCGGTTGGCCTCCCACACCCGATAGCTCCTCATCCACGTCCAGTGCTTCCAGCTGTTCAGCGACACGTCGTCCCCGAGCTGCTCGCGCGAGACCTGCACGAACGCGGGCTCGAGATTGAGGAAGCACCGCTGCACGAACATCTGGGTTGAGCTGATCGCCTGTTTGATCCGTGAGGTGAGCTGGCAGGGGCTCATCCCCACGTCGATCAGCACGTAGCCCAGCAGGTCCACCTCATCCTTCCACCGCTTCGGGTTGGCGAACTCCTCGCCGTTTACCGCGATGGTGACCGGCTCGGTGCGCTGGGAGTTCTCCAGCAGCCATGCCACGAGGGCATCCCGCCGCCGTCTCCGCAGCTCGTCCTGCATCGGGGTAGCGATGGTGAGCCAGGCGTCGCCTTCGTACCGGGCCTTGGCCGCCTGGCGCACCTGCTGCGCGATCCCGAACTGCCGGTCTGGAGCAGCGTCGCTCCGGTCGGCCCAGATAGGAGGCTGGCTGGCGTCCACCCCCAGGCGCTTCAGGGCAAGGAAGCAGCGCCGCAGGCGCAGGTAGGTGTCGACCGTGGTGTAATCCGTCTGCCCCGGCTCCGCTGGCTCGTGGTGGCGCAGCTGAAGCGACTGATGGAGCTCCTGAAGATCCTCCAACCTCCAATCCGTCAGCCCGGCCAGCGGGCTCAGCACGTCATCCAGCGCCGTGCCCGGAGTCGCCGCCACATCCAGGATGTCGTTGAGTGAGGCACCCTCGGGCTCGGGGTAGGCACGCTTGAACTCCAGGATCTGGAGCAACGCCAGCCAGCTCGGGAACAACGATCCCCCGGGCGGCGCGCTGACCGGAAGCTGGTTGAAGTCGAGCGACGCGATCCTGGCGTGGTTGGTCAGGAACCAGGTCAGCTCCTCCTTGTCGTTCAGCGCGTGCCGCTTCACCAGCAGCGACGCCTTGTGCAGCAGGCGATAGCCCTCGAAGAGCTG
>JBQGEN010000526.1:0-3012 GCA_052039615.1 Sideroxyarcus sp.
CCGCGCCATGCCGTTGCTGGATCTGAATTCCGAACAACCGGCTACCCTGACCGACATGGAATGGCGTTCTGTGCAGGTGATGGGAGCCTATGATTTTGAGAATCAGGTTGCAGTGCGGAATCAGTATTATGGCAATGAATATGGTTATCATTTATTGACGCCCCTACAGTTCAACCCTTCGACACGCCCTAGCGGGCAGTCCGGGCAGGCTACGAAAGCTATCTTCGTCGATCGCGGCTGGATTCCCGCAGAGAACAATTCCACTCCATCCGATTGGCACAAGTATGATGAGGCAGGGACAATCACGGTCTCCGGGCAGATTCGTCTCGGGCAGGGCAAACCAGCCATCGGCGGAGTCGCGGACAGGCTGCCTGCTGACGGTTCTAAGCTGGAGGTCTGGAACAATGCCGATCTAGAGCAGATTGCGAGTCAGTTGCCTTATCCCGTTCTGCCTGTTTATATTCAGCCCGCCTTTGATGCGAATGACACGGAACCACCGATTCCCTTCCAACCTACAATTGAGTTGACAGAAGGCCCGCATTTTGGATATGCTTTGCAGTGGTTTACCTTTGCCACGATATTATTCTTTGGTTATCCGTTCTTTTTGCAAAAACAGGAAAGAAAATGAAATATTCGCTTAAGTCCTCATTTGCGCGTCTGGTGTTGGCCCTATTTTTTTTCGTGCTGGCGCTCACGGTTGTCGGACGAATTGTGTCGGTGACAGCCGCTTGGGCCTATTGCAATGGATTTCCGTTCTGTGCTCCAAGTCATCCTTTGGGCTGGCTGAAACAATTGCACATCTTGTTGGTGGGTATTGCGTCTGTCCTGATGTTCCTTGTGTTGCGTAAGGCATGGCGTGAACAACGCGATCAAAGGGTACTCTTGCCACTCACGACCATTTTAGGTGTGATGTTCTTTGGACAGGCGTCGGTGGGCGCGACACAGGTCATGCAGTCCTATCCGCCTCATCTTGTTTTTCTGCATACCCTGACCACGATTGCCTTATGGGTTTCACTGCTCTTGCTGGTTTATACATCAGGGGTACTCGCACTGGATAACACGAGAGTCATAACCCTGAATAAGAAACAACGTCTAAAAGACTTCATCGCATTGTCCAAGCCGCTCATTGTGGGGTTGTTGTTAATTACTACTTACGGCGGGCTTGTCATTGGCGGAAAAGCCTGGCCCTCGTTTTCCCTCACGGCGTGGACGCTGATTGGCGGCGCGCTGGCGGCGGGCGGGTCGAGCGCGTTGAACCAATATATCGATCGCGAGCTCGACAGGCACATGCAGCGTACGGCAAAGCGTCCTCTTGCAGATGGTCGCCTCACGGATGCAGAAGGGCTGGCATTTGGGCTTGGGCTGTCTTTGGTCAGCTATTACGTCTTGGCTTGTTTTGTGAACGGCCTGGCGGCGTTGCTTTCCCTTGCAGGAATTATTTATTATGTCATCCTATATAGTCTCTGGCTCAAAAAAGCGACGGTGCAAAACATTGTCATCGGCGGCGGCGCAGGAGCGATCCCGCCTATGGTGGGTTACGCTGCCGCCACAGGTTATCTGGACTGGACAGCGTTGATTCTTTTTGCGATTATCTTCATGTGGACTCCGCCTCACTTCTGGGCGCTGGCGATTGTCCGCATGAAGGATTATGAACGGGCCGGGGTCCCCATGCTGCCTGTAGTGCGCGGTGAGCTAGAAACACGGAAACAAATTTTCATTTACACGATTGAGCTGATCACCGTAACATTACTGCTTCCAATTCTTCAGCTCGCTGGGATCTTTTATCTCATATGCTCGCTCGTTCTCGGCGGCGCGTTAATCTATGCAGCCTGGGCAGTCTTGAAACAAGGTGGGAATAAAGTTGCCTGGCGGATGTATAAATGGTCGAGCACCTATCTGGTGTTTATTTTTCTCGCCATTATGATCGATGCGGTGTTATAAACACTGCCACACGAAGTGCCCCAAGCACCAAACGGCTTGGGGTTTTATTTTTAACTGGCTTACGCGGTAGAATCTCGGGGCAAACACGGAGCCTTCAATGAAAAAATCCATCACCCGCGATGAATGGTCAACACTGCTGCTTATCCTTGCGATTGTGCTTGGCACATTCATGCGCTTCAATCCGACACTACTGGCTGGTTTTCCCATTAACGATGGGGGCATGTTCGCAAGAATGGTGGAAGACCTCAGAACCAGTCATTATGTGTTACCGGCCTTTACTACTTACAATCACTTGAATATTCCGTATGCTTACCCGCCTCTGGGATTTTATCTCGGCAGGCTCGCGGCCGACCTGTTCGGACTGAGTCCTGTGCAAGTCCTGCGTTGGGTGCCAGCTTTTTTTGCCTCTCTTTCCATTCCAGCCTTTTATCTGCTTGCGCTGCGTCTATTGAAGCGTAAATATTACGCGGCCATGTCAACACTGTTCTTCGCGCTCATGCCGCGGGCACTTTCATGGTTTGTGATGGGAGGTGGTCTCACGCGCAGTCCCGGCCAATTCTTTATGCTCCTGACATTGGCCACTCTGGTACGCCTCTACGAAGAAAACCGCCGCAGCGATGTTTTTCTTGCTGGCCTTTTTGGTGGTTTAGCAGTGCTGAGTCATCCCGAAGCGGCGGTACATACGTTTGTTTCGGCGATCTTTTTATGGTTGATTCTCTCACGCAAAAAGGAAACCTTCATCAGCTCGATCCTAGTTGGGCTGATTGTTCTGATTGTTACGGCACCTTGGTGGGCCACCGTGATTCGTTATCATGGGCTGGAGCCTCTGATCAACGGGGCACAGACGGGGAAGAATGTCCTGGCTGTCTTCCATCTGCTCTTCTTTGTTTTTACCGAAGAGCCCTATGCGACGGTAATTGCGGTCCTGGGCTTGCTGGGGATTGGAATCTCGCTCGCGCGCAGGGAATACCTGCTCCCGATATGGATGGTGATTCCATTCTTTGTGGAGGGACGCAGCGCGCCCGGCCCTGCGGCAATTCCGCTGGCGATGCTGGCTGCCATCGGATTCAT
>JBQGEN010000527.1:0-10072 GCA_052039615.1 Sideroxyarcus sp.
TCGCGCGCCGCGTCGGTCTGGCTGCGCGCCATCTCGTTGTCGCGGCGGCGCGTGGCGAGGTCCTGCTCCATGCGCCGGTGGTCGTCCTTGATCTTGTCGCGCAGCGCCACCACGGTCTCGTCCTTCTCCCAGGACTCTTCCTTGAAGCGGTATTCGATCTCCTCGATGCGGCGGTCGATATTGGTGGCGTCGCGGTATTTTTCGGCGAGCTGCTGGTTGGCCTCGCTGTCGCACCAGCCGGCGGGGAACTGCTTGCGGTTGTGGCGCAGCGCCAGCACGCGGCGCTTCTGTTCCTCGCGCGCGGAACGGTTCTCCTTGCCCGCGATCTCGCGTTCCAGCCCCTGCAAGGCGAACTCGATCTTTTGCAGGCTGGCGAAGGCCGTGCTGACGGCTTTGTCGGCCTCGGCGCGTTCCTGCTGTGCCTGCAACACGGTATTGTCGCGGCGGCGCAGCACCAGCGCGTCGTATTGCTGGCGCGCCTCGGCGAATTCCTCGGCGCGTTCGGCCAGCCTTGCGGCGGCATCCACGCCGGCCAGTTGCGCCTGCTGCGTGCGGATGCGGGAGGTGAGCTCGCTCAATTGTTCGCGTAGCGGGGCCAGCGCTTTCTCGATCTGACCGCGCTGTTCGCGCAGCGCTTCCAGCCGCGCCTTGCCGAAGCGCGCCTGATCCGGCGCGGCATGGCGACCGCCGCGGCGTTCACGCAGATAGCCCTGGCGCGTGATCCAGTCTTCGCCGCGCGGCAACTTGCTGCCTGCGGCCACATCTTCCACGCGGCGCGTGCGTTCCAGTGTGCGCAGCAGCCATTCCGGCACCGGCTTGGTAAAGCGCACTACTTCCAGCAACGAACCTTTGGGGGCGAGCCCGGCGCTGACGCAGTCGGGCACGATGAAGTGGCGGTAGCGCAACTTCTCGCCCAGCGCCATCGCGGCCTCGGCATCCCTTTCCTTTGCCAGCAGCACCAGATGGGCGAACGGCGCGAGCACGGCTTCTACCGCAGGCTGCCAGGAAGGATCGGCGATCTCCACCACGTCGGCGAGCAGGTCATGCGCGATGTTGGCCTGGTTCAGCGCCTGGCGGAAGGCGCCGACGTCCTGCGGATCGGCGCGGCGTCCGGCGGCGAGGTTCTCCAGCGTCTCGTCGAGATTGCGCTGTTTCTGTTCCAGCTCGGCGATGCGCAGGCGCAGGCCGTCGCGTTCGCCCGCCAGCTTCTCGATCTCGCGTGCATCGGCGAGCTTGTCGCCCTGCACGCTTTGCACCTGCTGCTCCAGCCGCTTCTGCTGTTCGACCACGGCTTCCCAGCGGCCGAGTTCACGGTTCAGTTCGTTCAGCGCGCGTTGCTGGTTCTGCTCGTTCTCCTGCGCCGCCTGGCTTCGCAGTTGCGCGCTCTCGTGGGCGTGGCGCTGCGCCTGCAATTCCAGCCGCGTGCTTTCGCGCTCGGCACGCTTGGCGCGCCATTCGCGGCGTTGCGCGAGCAGGGTGCGGCGCGCGTTGTCGGCTTCGCGCTGCAACAGGTGATGCTCCAGTCGCGGCCGGATCTCGGCGGTCAGCGACACGCGCTCCTGGTTCAGGCGGTGCCATTCCAGATAGCGGTTCACCTTCTGCTCGTGCTTCTCCAGGCTGTTGCCCAGCGCTTCGAGCTGGTTCTGTCCGGCATCCAGTTCGCGCGCGGTGTGCTCCTGGTGGTGGCGCGCCTCTTCGTAGCGCTCCAGCACTTCCTTGTCGCCGAACACCTGGAACACCAGGTCGAGCAGGTCCCGGTGCGACAGCTCGCACAGCTTGTCGGTCTGTCCCTGTTCCAGCGACAACACACGGGCGATGGCGGGGGAAAGCCCCGCGCTGTGCAGGATGCGCTGGTAGTCGCGCACGCCGAACTCTTCGCCTTGCTGCTCGATCTCTTGCAGGCTCACCTCGCCGTCGGCGATCCAGTATTTGCGCGACCAGTCGCCGCCTTTCTTGTCGATGCGGCAGGCCAGCGTGATCCGGTCCTGCTGGTAGGGCAGGCGGAACGGGCGGTAGCTCGCACCGGGCGGGCACTGGTTATCCACCACGCCGCGCAGCCAGCAGAAGTCCTCGCCGTTGCGGCGCACGTAGCGTTTGTAGTCGCGTTTCTTCGAACACTCCAGTGCCAGCAGCGTGCGCATGGCGTCGAGCAGCGTGGTCTTGCCGGAGCCGTTGGGGCCGGAGATGGTGATGATGGGCGCGTCCAGCGGCAGTTTGAAGTTGCGCCAGTAGTCCCAGTGGACGGTTTCCAGTTCCATCAGTCTAAACATTGTGCAACTCCTCCAGCGTGACATCGCGCAGGATGCCGCGCTGTTTCAGCAGGTCGGACAGCGCGCCTTGCAGGATGCGCGGCGCCATCTCGGCATAGTCGAAGGTGAGGTCGAGCAGCGGGCCTTCGTGGATGACCTTGTTCTTGCGCTCGATGAAACCGAGGCGCGACAACTGCGGCAGCGCGAACTGCTGCAGGCGCGCCTTGCCGCCGAGCAGCTTGCCGTAGTCTTCCAGCAGCACGTTTTCGGCGATGCCGCGTGAAGCCTCGTGCGCCAGCGGTGTGAGCTTCACCGTCTCAAACATCTCGCTCTGGTCCTCCTGTTGTCTGGTTTCGCCGGACAACTGGCGCTCGCGCTTGGGCAGGATGATCAGCGCCCACAGGATCACCAGCAGCGCCACGGCATCCTTGGGCAGGCCGAGGTTGCTGGATTGCCAGGCGTCGTTCTGCTCGAACACCGCGCCCTCGCATTCGCGCGTGAGCGCGATGCCGACATGGGCGGAGAAGGGGTGTGCCAGCAGGCGCAGTCCGCTGCTGGCGAGACGCTGGTCCACTTCGTCGCGGAAACCGGCGTCCACCAGCAGGCGGCGCACTTCCTTGTCCTCGCGCGGCAGGTAGCGCAACGCCAAGAGGCGGGCAATCAGGCGGGCGGCATGGTCCTGGTTCATGGTTTTGTCTCCTGTTGCGGTTCGATGTGGCCGCCGCTCATCGCGGCGATCTCGTCACGTCCGATATGCTGCAATTCGAGGCTTTCGTCCCAGCGTACGCGCAGCGGCAGTTCGGCCAAGGGGGCGAGCTCCGGGTCGACGTTCTGTTCGCCGAGGAAGGACAGCAGCGACAGGCGATATGAAGCATCGCTGAAATCGCCGCCGACGATACCGTCGGAAAGGGTGAGCGGCGCTTCCAGCCCGGCCAGCAGGCGCGTTAGTGCGACCAGTTGGTATGGCGGTTCATGCTCGATGTCGTCCACGTATTCGACTTCGGCGGGGGCGGGCATGGCGGAGACGCGGCGGTTGGGTTGGTCGCGCGCGACGAATTCCTCGGTGTTGTCCACCATCACGTCGGGCAGGATGAAAGTCGATTCCGGACTGAACGCCAATTGCCCCGCGGCGAATCCGGCCAGTTCATCCAGGCTGCGTTCCTTGAGCCAGGCGGCGAGTTCGGAAGAGCTGAGCCCGCCGTGCGACAGGTGCACCTGCTGGCGGCTGATCTCGGCCAGTTCGCGCTGGAATACCGAGGACATGCGCATCAGGCGCGACTGGCGCTGGCCGATCTGCTGCGCGAGCTTCCAGGTCTCTTCGTCCAGTCCGTCGTTCGCCAGTTCGCGCATGACCTCATTGGCCTTGTCCATCCACTTCTGCACCGATTCCAGCTTGGCCTGTGCCGCGCGCAAACGGAATTCGGAACCGGAGGTGACGGCCTGCGAGAATTCTTCTTCGAGCTCGCCGAGGCGCGCCAGCAGGTGCGCCAGCGCTTCCGGCGACTGCTTGCCCACGGCCGAACCGGCGGCGATCTGCGCGGCCAGATAGCCCAATTCGCCGTCCTGCTCGGTGTTGAAGTCGAGCAGGCTGGACAGCGCGGACAGCATCATGCGTCCGGTGGAGGAAAGGCGGTAGAGATGACGCTCGGCGTCCCACACCAGCAACTCGTGCTCGCGCAGGCGACCGAGCACGGTGTTGAGCTTGGACTGGTTGATGAAGGCGAAATGGCTTTGCAGGTCGCGCGGCGTCCATTCCGGCGCATCGGCGCGCAGGCCGATCTCGCGCAGCACCATCAGGCGCACCATCACCTCGTCGTCGCCGCCGCGGAACAGCGCGATCATCGCACCGATCAGCGGCTTGGCGGCGGACAGCGCGTGGAATTGCGGTACGTCCGCAGGCTCGACGCCCGCGACGAAGAACTCGGCGAGCCCGTTGTCCTCCTGCTCGGTCATCCGGCCTACACGCCTTGTTTCAGACTGGCCTCGATGAAGGGATCGAGGTCGCCGTCGAGCACTTTTTGTGTGTTGGAGATTTCCACGTTGGTGCGCAGGTCCTTAATGCGCGACTGGTCGAGCACGTAGGAGCGGATCTGGTGGCCCCAGCCGACGTCGGACTTGGTGTCCTCCAGCTTCTGCTGCTCGGCCTGACGCTTGCGCAGCTCCGCCTCGTACATGCGCGATTTCAGCATGGACATGGCTTCGGCGCGGTTCTTGTGCTGCGAACGGTCGTTTTGGCACTGCACCACGATGCCGGTGGGGATGTGGGTGATGCGGATCGCCGAGTCGGTCTTGTTGATGTGCTGGCCGCCCGCACCGGATGCGCGGAAGGTGTCCACGCGCAGGTCGGCGGGGTTGATCTCCACTTCGATGGAGTCATCCACTTCGGGATAGACGAACAGGCTGGCAAAGGAGGTGTGGCGGCCGCCCGAGGAATCGAACGGCGACTTGCGCACCAGGCGGTGCACGCCGGTCTCGGTGCGCAGGTGGCCGTAAGCGTATTCGCCTTCGACCTTGAGCGAAGCGCTGCGCAGGCCGGCCACGTCCCCGTCGGTCTGTTCCAGCACCTCAACCTTGAAGCCCTTGCGTTCGCAGTACTTGAGATATTGGCGCAGCAGCATCGAGGCCCAGTCGCAGGCTTCCGTGCCGCCCGCGCCGGCCTGGATGTCGATGAAGCAGTTGTTCGGGTCGGCCGGGTTGGAGAACATGCGGCGGAATTCGAGCGCGGCGACGCGCTTCTCGATGTCCTGCACGTCGGCGGCGATGCTCAACAGGCTGTCGTCATCGTTCTCGGCCTGCGCCATCTCGAACAGTTCGGCGGCGTCATCGAGGTTCTGGCCGATCTGGGTCAGGCCGAGCACCACGTCTTCCAGCAATTTGCGCTCGCGGCCCAATTCCTGCGCGCGCTTCGCATCGTTCCAGATGGCGGGGTCTTCGGCGAGTTGATTGACTTCGGCTAGGCGTTCCTGCTTGCTATCGAAGTCAAAGATACCTCCGTAACTCATTGCTGCGGTTGCGCAAATCTTGCAGGGAGTTGGAGAGGGCGTTGAGTTGTTCGGCTTCCATTTTGTCGTGTGCGATCGGTGCTTTGAGAGGCCGCGATTATACACGCACCGCGTGCGTCACAGGAGCCGAAGCCGCCTTCGCGTCACAGGAAGAGCAGGCCGGACAGCACGCCGAACGCGATGGCGCCGAAGCCGCCGGCGACTTGGCGGGCCAGCGCGCGGCCGCCGATGAACACGACCAGGGCGAACTTGAAGGCGAGGTTGGACAGGAAAGCAAGCGCGATGGCGGTGACGGTCTGCTGTTCGCTCAGTTGGCCGAGGTTGAACAGGCGCAGGCTGGACAGCACGATGGCATCCACGTCGGTCAGGCCCGATGCCAGAGCCACCGCGTACAGCCCCTGGCTGCCGGCGACATTCACCATCCATGCCGAAACGAGCAACACGGCGACATACAGCAGGCCGAAGCCGATCGCGGTATGCAATTCGGCAGGATTGGCGGTCTTCGGGATGTCGTCTTCAGTCGTCTTGCTCAGCTTGCGCCAGCCGTACAGGGCGACGGCGCCCCCCCCGAGCATGCCGCCGAAGAATGGGGGCAGCAGCATGGGCAGGCTGGCCGACGCGAACACCCAGCACACCACGATCAAGCGCACCAGCACCGCCATGCTGGCGATGATGATGACCGAGGCGGCGAAGTTCTGCAGGAGCAGTTTGTTCCGCGTGCGTTTGGCATAGATCAGCGTGGTGGCGGTGCTGGAGGCCAGCCCGCCGAAAAGGCCGAGCAGCGGCGCGCCATAGCGCTGGCCGGTCAGGCGCAGGGCGACGTAGCCGGTCAGGCTCAGGCCGGAGATCATCACGACCATCATCCATGCCTGGTGGGGGTTCAGCGCCTGGTACGGACCATAGTCCTGGTCGGGCAGGATGGGCAGGATGACGAAACTGAGCACCGAGAATTGCAGGATGGAGACTAGGTCGCGACGCGTCATCTGCTGCGAGAAACCGCGCAATTCGGGCTTGAAGTAGAGCAGCGCGGTGATACCGATCGCGAGCATCACTGCCAGCGTGGGGAGGCCGGACCAGATCATCGCGCCCAGCCCGTAGCACAGCAGCAGGGCGATCACGGTGGTGGTGCCGGGATCGGCATTATCTTCATCGGCGGGAGCATTGAGGTAGGCGGCGATGATGGTGCCCGCCACCGCGAGCAGGCCGGCGATCAGCAGCCAGGGCGAGCCGAACTTGTCGGAAAGCATGGCCATCAGGGTGCCCAGCACGGCGACCAGGGCAAAGGTGCGCAGACCGGCCTTGGCGGAAGGATTGCGTTCGCGCTCCAGCCCGATCAGCAGGCCGATGGCGAGGCTGGTCAGGAATTGCGGCAAGGCTTCGATGCCATTGCTGTGCAGGAAACCGATGTCCATCTTGAATGTCTCCGGGAGTCCTCAGTCCTGTTTTTCAAGCCAATGCCGCACGATGAGTTGCAGGGTCTCGCTGCCATTGTATTCATTGACACTCAGGCTGTATACGGCGTGCATGCTGTCCGGCGCAGACTCGGCGGAGAAGAACCGGATGGCATCGAAACTGCCGGCGGAAGAGGACAGCTTCAGCTTGAGATGCTTCTCGCCGACCACGCGCTGCGCCTGCACGCGGAAATCCCCCTCGAACAGCGGCTCCGGGAAACCCTGTCCCCACACCTGGCGTTGCAGGTCGCGTGCGATGCCCAGCGAGAATTCGTCCGCCGCCAGCGCGCCGTCGGTGGAAATGGTTTTCACCAGCGCGTCGGCATCGAGCAGTTCTCGCGCCGCTGCCTCGAAGGCCTGTTTGAATTCGCCGAGATGTTCCTCGCGGATGCTCAAGCCAGCCGCCATCGCATGTCCGCCGAACTTCAGGATCAGGTGCGGCCGGCGTTTCGACACCAGATCGAGCGCGTCGCGCAGGTGCAGTCCTGCGATGCTGCGTCCCGAACCTTTCAACTCACCGGTCTGCGCGCGCGCGAAGGCGATCACCGGGCGGTGGAATTTGTCCTTCAGGCGCGAGGCGAGGATGCCGATCACGCCCTGATGCCAATCCTCGTTGAACAGCGACAGCGAATAACCGTCCGCCGGATCGAAGTCGTCGAGCGCCGCCAGTGCGGTGTCCTGCATGTCCGCCTCGATGCTGCGCCGCTCGTGGTTGAGCGCATCCAGCCTGGCGGCGAGTTCATCGGCCTCTGTCGCATCGTCGGTCAGCAGACAGCGGATGCCGAGGCTCATGTCCTCCAGCCGTCCGGCCGCATTCAGGCGCGGTCCGACGATGAATCCCAGTTCATAGGCCGAGGCCTGTGCCGCTGGCCGGCGCGCCACGCGCAACAGGGCTTGGATCCCCGGGCAACTGCGTCCGGCGCGGATGCGCTGCAGGCCTTGCTGCACCAGGATGCGGTTGTTGTCGTCCAGCTTCACCACGTCCGCCACCGTGCCGAGCGCAACGAGGTCAAGCAGGTTGCCGAGGTTGGGCTCTGTCTTGTCAGCGAATGCGCCGCGCGCGCGCATCCCCGCGCGCAAAGCCATCAGCACGTAGAACATCACGCCCACGCCCGCCAGGTGTTTGCTGGGAAAAGCGCAACCGGGCTGGCTGGGATTCACGATGCATTCCGCCTGCGGCAGCGCATCTCCGGGCAGGTGATGGTCGGTTACCAGTACCTGCATGCCGAGCCGGTGGGCTTCGGCCACGCCTTCCACGCTGGCGATGCCGTTATCCACGGTGAGGATCATGTCGGGATCGGATCGTTTGGCGAGGCGCACGATCTCGGGCGTCAGGCCGTAGCCGTACTCGAAACGGTTGGGCACGATGAAATCCACGCGCGCGCCGAGCGCGCCCAAGCCGCGCATGGCCACCGCGCAGGCGGTGGCGCCGTCGGCATCGTAGTCGGCCACGATCAATATCTTCTTTTTGTCAGCGATGGCATCGGCCAGCAGGCCGGCCATGGTTTCGGCGTTCTTCAGCAGGGCGAAAGGCAGCAGGCGCCTGATGTCGGTGTCTAGTTGCCCGATATCCGCGATGCCGCGCGCCGCGTAAATCCGTGCCAGTAAAGGGGAAATTCCGGAGGCGGCCAGCGTGGCGGCGGTATCGGCGGGGTAGGGGCGTCGGGTGATCTTGCTCATCGGAATGGGCCTTGGGTTGGCCCACAGTGTAGCAGAGGGGGAATCGTCTTTTGACGGCAGTTCAGTTAGAATGCCGCCCTCACAAAAAACGGCACAGGCATATCGTGGCATTGATTGTTCAGAAATACGGCGGCACTTCAGTGGGCAGCCCGGAGCGCATCAAGAACGTTGCGCAGCGCGTAGCAAAATACACGGCACAGGGGCATCAGGTCGTGGTCGTGGTCTCGGCCATGAGCGGCGAGACCAACCGCCTGATCCATCTCGCCCATGAGATCCAGAAGCACCCCGATCCGCGCGAGCTGGATGTGATCATCTCCACCGGCGAACAGGTGACCATCGGCCTGCTGGCGATGGCGCTGAAGGAAATCGGTCTGCAGGCCAAGAGCTACACCGGCGCGCAGGTCAAGATACTCACCGACAGTTCCCACACCAAGGCGCGCATCCTCAGCATCGACGAGGAAAATATCCGCACCGATCTGGCCAGTGGCAACGTGGTCGTGGTGGCGGGTTTCCAGGGCATGGACGAAGCGGGGAACATCACCACACTGGGGCGCGGCGGCTCGGATACCACCGGCGTCGCCATCGCCGCCGCGTTGCGCGCCGACGAGTGCCAGATCTACACCGACGTGGACGGCGTCTATACCACCGACCCGCGCGTGGTGCCCGAAGCGCGCCGCCTGAAAAGCATCACTTTCGAGGAGATGCTGGAGATGGCGAGCCTGGGCTCCAAGGTATTGCAGATCCGCTCGGTCGAATTCGCCGGCAAATACAAAGTCAAACTGCGCGTGCTCTCCAGCTTTGCCGAAGAGGGCGAGGGCACGCTGATCACTTTCGAGGAAGACGACAAAATGGAACAGGCCATCATTTCAGGTATCGCGTTCAATCGCGACGAAGCCAAGATCACCGTGCTGGGCGTGCCGGACAAGCCAGGCATCGCCTATCAGGTTCTCGGACCCGTCGCCGAGGCGAATGTCGATGTGGACATGATCATCCAGAACGTCGGCGTCGACGGTTCCACTGACTTCTCCTTTACCGTGCATCGCAACGAGTTCAACAAGGCGATGGACATCCTGAAGAACAAGGTGCAGCCGCATATCGGTGCGCGCGATGTGGTGGGCGACAACAAGACCGCCAAGGTCTCCGTGGTCGGCGTCGGCATGCGTTCGCATGTGGGCATCGCCAGCAAGATGTTCCGCACTTTGGCGGAAGAGGGCATCAACATCCAGATGATCTCCACCTCCGAGATCAAGATCTCCGTCGTCATCGACGAGAAATATCTGGAGCTGGCCGTGCGCGTATTGCACAAAGCGTTCAATCTGGATCAGGAAGACGCATAAAACGTTTGACCGAGGCACGCTGAGTCAGTATTATGCGCGCCTCTTCGGAGAGGTGGCCGAGAGGTCGAAGGCACTCCCCTGCTAAGGGAGCATACGAGACTAAAACTTGTATCGAGGGTTCGAATCCCTCCCTCTCCGCCACAGAAGTAACAGCAGCAAAACATGCGCCGGTAGCTCAGCTGGATAGAGTACTTGGCTACGAACCAAGGGGTCAGGAGTTCGAATCTCTTCCGGCGCGCCATACAGCAAGGCCTCCAGCAATGGAGGCCTTTTTCATTTCGTGCGCTGCACGACTTTCTGCACGACTTTTCTGGGTTTTCTACCCGTGCACGACCCTGAGCAGGGTACGGGTG
>JBQGEN010000528.1:0-1736 GCA_052039615.1 Sideroxyarcus sp.
GCAGGGCGGCGACATTGGCGCCGGAGTGACCGCGTGGCTGGGATACGCCCATGCCGACCACCTGTATGGCATTCACCTCACCTCGATCACGCGCCCGACCCCCTATCTGGGACCGGATGCCACGCCCCTCACCGCGGCCGAACAGGCGCTCATCGACCAACGGGCGCGGTGGCAGCAGGCGGAGGGTGGCTACGCCCATATTCAGGGCACCAAGCCTCAGACTCTGGCCTACGGGCTCAACGACTCCCCGGCCGGACTGGCCGCCTGGATTGTGGAGAAATACCGCACCTGGAGCGACTGCAACGGCGACGTGGAAGCCCGCTACACCAAGGACGAATTGCTGACCATCGTGACCCTCTACTGGGTGACGCAGACGATCAGCTCCTCCACGCGGATGTATTTGGAGAACCAGCGCACCCTGTGGGTGATGGGCAAAGACGACAAGGTCCCGGCCCCGGCGGGCATGGCCCTGTTTCCCCAGGAAATCGCCCGTCCGCCCCGAGAGTGGGGCGAGCGCTCGTACCATATTCTGCGCTGGGAAGAGATGCCCCGAGGCGGCCACTTCGCCGCCTTGGAAGAACCCGAGTTGTTGGCGCAGGAGGTCCGCGCCTTCTTTCGCCAGTTTCGCTAAGGTGCATCACTGGGGTATGTGGCGCGGGCACGTCGACGCTGGGGCGGGCGTTGTCGCACCAGTTGCAGCACCCGTTGCATCGAGCCGTGCGTCCCTACCGTCCCACGAGCTGCGCGAAGGCCCGCATCTCCCGCGGCACGTCGGCACCCATCATCCCGAACATCACCTCGGTCGCCCCTGCGCTTTTTGGAGCCGTGCCGCGACGTTGGGTGTTTCCCCGAGCGCCAGGTGCTCGGGCCGCCCACCTCCGCCCATCTGTCCCACCACAACCGGCCCGGTGTGGATGCCGAGCCGCACCGCGAGGTGCACATCGTACTGTGCTGCCAGACGGGTATTCAGGGCGGCAATGGCCTCGACAATGCCCAGTCCAGTGTGCCCGGCGCGCCGGGCATCGTCTTCATGGGCGGTGGGGTAGCCAAAATAGACCAACAGGCCCTCGCCGAGATACTGCGCGATATGACCCTCGTAGTGTTGGATGACCTCCGCCGCGGCCTCCTGGTAGGCGCGCACCACGGCGCGCAAATCTTCCGGGTCGAGCTGGCTGGAGAGCTGCGTGGAGCCCACCAGATCACAGAACATGGGGATTTTTGCATATCTCCCCGAAAAGGTATATTCCAGAGAAAAGTTTTGCGCGTGGCTCTTCGCGTGGAGTTTGCCAAAACAGCCGGCGGCTCTGGCGCGCCACCCGCTTTTGGCAGAGCCAATACTCTATGGAGCACGTCTCTTGGCTGCTCCTCTCTCTGGCATAGGGGTGAGGATTCCTCGTACAATAGAAACTATCTGTTCCTGGTGGTAATTGTTCTACTACTTTGCTCTTCAATTTCTCTTGTGTACTGCTCAGGTGTGTAGTATGTTTCTCCCTGGAGTCATAGCCCTCGACTCTCGGTCGACAATGACCACACTCTGACACGTTCATGAGCAATATATGGCTGCTTTCACACCGACATCGCCTTCACCCTTAACCCATCCTACAGAACAGCTGACCGGCGCGGTCGAGCGTGTGACGTTCCATAGCGAAGAAACGGGCTTCTGCGTCTTCCGGGTCAAAGTCCGTGGGCACCGGGATCTGGTCACCGTCGTCGGCACTGCAGCGATGATCACCCCG
>JBQGEN010000529.1:0-6432 GCA_052039615.1 Sideroxyarcus sp.
CGCTGGACTGGGAGATGGGCAAACCATTCGACGCGCAGAACGCCTTCGTCAGGCAATACCTGCCGTCGTCCGTATTGGTCACCGGCTTCGACATCATCTTCTTCTGGGTGGCGCGCATGGTGATGATGACCAAACACATCACCGGCAAGATCCCGTTCAAAGACGTGTACGTGCACGACCTGATCCGCGATGCGGAAGGCCAGAAGATGTCCAAGTCCAAGGGAAATGTCCTTGACCCCATCGACCTGATCGACGGCATCGGTATTGATGAGCTGGTGAAGAAGCGCACCACAGGATTGATGAACCCGAAACAGGCGGAGCAGATCGAGAAGCGCACGCGCCGTGAATTCCCCGAAGGCATCACCGCCTTCGGCACTGACGCACTGCGCTTCACTTTCGCCTCCCTCGCCAGCCCCGGCCGCGACATCAAGTTCGACATGCAGCGCTGTGAAGGCTACCGCAACTTCTGCAACAAACTGTGGAACGCCACGCGCTTCGTGCTGATGAACTGCGACGGCAAGGATGTTGGACTGGACGAAAGTCTGCCGCTGGAATTCTCGGCGGCGGACAAATGGATGATCAGCGTGCTGCAGCAGGCAGAGGCCGAGATGGCGACGCACTTCGCTGACTACCGTTTCGACATGGCTGCGCGTGCAGTATACGAGCTGGTATGGAACAACTACTGCGACTGGTACGTGGAACTAGCCAAGGTGCAGATGGCCAATGGCAACGAGGCGGCACAACGCGCCACCCGCCGCACCCTGGTGCGCGTACTGGAGACCATCCTGCGCCTGGCACACCCCATCATCCCGTTCATCACCGAGGAGCTGTGGCAGTCGGTCGCGCCGATGGCGAAGCAGAAGGGCGACAGCATCATGCTGCAGGCCTATCCCAAGGCCGACAACAGCAAGGTCGATGATGCCGCCGTTTCCCGGATCGCGCTGCTGCAGGAACTCATCACCGCCACTCGCAGCCTGCGCAGCGAGATGAACCTGTCCCCCGCCGCGCGCGTGCCGCTGATCGCAGCGGGCGACGCTACCGTGTTGAACACGCTCGCGCCCTACATCAGCAGCCTGGGCAAGCTCTCCGAAGTGCAGGTCGTGGCCGACCTGCCTGAAGGCGATGCGCCGGTATCTATCGTCGGCAACTTCAAGCTGATGCTGAAGGTGGAGATCGACGTCGCAGCGGAACGTGAGCGTCTGGACAAGGAGATTGCGCGTCTTTCCAATGAAATCACTAAGGCACAAGCCAAGCTGGGCAACGAGAGCTTCGTCGCACGCGCTCCGGCTGCAGTGGTAGAGCAGGAAAAGAAGCGGCTGGAAGAGTTCGGTGCCACGCTAGGGCAGTTGCAGGCGCAGCGCAAGAAACTGGGTTAACGGGCGCACCCGTTTCCCCAACCCTCCCCCGGAGGGAGAGGGGACAATCGAGTCGCCACGCGGGACATTGTTAATTTGTGAGGTGAACCATGCTGCATGAACTGCTGGTCGAGGCGATTGCCTACATCGTGCCGTTTACCGAATTGCTGGGCGCGGCCGTGGTCACTTGGGGCACCCTGCACGGATTGGCGCTGCTAGTGCACCGCGGCTGGCTCTCCCTGCAGAAACTGCCCGTGGCGGAATCCCTGCGCGACATCCGCATCGCCATCGGCGAGAAGATGGCGCTGGGTCTGGACTTCTTCCTGGCCGGCGACATCATCGGCACCATCGTGGTGCCGAGCAGGGAAACGCTGATGATCCTGGGCGGGATCGTGGTGATCCGGACCGTGATGGCCTACTTCCTGGCGAAAGAGATCGAGAAGAAGGCCGCCGAGTGATCTGACGGCTCAGCGGCGGCGGATCAGGAAGACGAATTCGCCTTCCTGTTCTGTTGAAGACAACAACTCGTTGCCGGTCTTGCTGCAGAAATCCAAAAAGTCCTTGGGCGAGCCCTTGTCGGTCGCCAGTATCCTCAGCACTTGCCCTGCACCCATCGCCGACAGCGATTTCTTGGCGCGCAGGATGGGCAGCGGGCACGCCAGCTGGCGCACATCGAGCTCCACATCGAACGCGCTGCCGCTCATTGGTCCTGCCCATGATCGCTCAGCAGGTGCGATATGCGCGTGTTCGCCATCGACAAGCGCTTCGTCAGCATCTCCAGAAAGGCTTCGCTGAACTGGAAGCGGCAGTTCGCCGAGGCGCGCGCCAGCACCTCGGGGACAATCTCAATCAGCGTCACCTCGGTCTTGGCGATCACATCGGTCGAGCGGCGCGCATCCTTGCCGGACAGGTGCGCCATTTCGCCAAAACAGTCGCCCTTGTGCAACAGGCTCAGCAACCTGCCCTGCTTGACCACGCGCACCGAGCCGCTGGCGATCAGGAAGAAGCTCTGCCCCGCTTCGCCCTCCTGCAGTATCGACTCGTCCTGCGGCGCCTTGTACCAGTCGCTGATGCGCAGCACTTCCCACAGTTCGACATCGTTGAAGTTCTTGAAGAACGCCAGCTCGCGCAGCGTGTTGAACTTCTCGGTATCGAAGATTTCTTCCTCCTGCGGCACGTTGGCGCTGATGAACGCCACCAAGTCGCGCGCGAATTCGTCCCAAGTCTGGTAGCGCTGTGTCGTATCTTTGGCCATGGCACGCAGCACGATGGCATCCAGTGCGGGCTGAATCTCGGGACGGAAGGTGCTGGGCGGCTGCGGTTCGATGTTCATGATCTGGTAGATCATGCTGTAGCTATTGGCCGCATCGAACGGCAGCTTGCCGGTCAGCAGGCGATACATGGTCACGCCCAGCGAATAGATGTCGGTCTGGTGCGTCAGCGCGTGCTCCCTGATCTGCTCCGGCGACATGTATGCGGGCGAACCCACGCCGCTCACCTGCGTGGTCTGCTGGCTCTCGATGACAGCCGAACCGAAATCGGAGATCTTGATGTCGCTCTCGCCGCGCAGCAGAATGTTGGCGGGCTTGATGTCGCGGTGGATCACACCCTGGTACTGCGCGTACTCCAGCGCCTTGCAGCATTTGTAGATGATCTCGGCGATGCGGCCCAGACTGAGCAGGTGGTCGACCTCGCCGTATCTCTCGAGAGTCTCGCCCTCGACATATTCCATCACCATGTAGTTCACGTCGCCTTCCATCATGGCGTCGTGGATCTTCACGATATGCGGGTGCGACAGCTTGCCGGCGAGCGACGCCTCGGTGAGCAGCAGCTTGCGAAAGGCCCGGGCGCGGGTCTGGTCGTGCAGCACGTCCAGATTGAACACCTTGAGCGCGACCTCCTGCTGGCTGAACGGGTCGAGCGCGAGGTACACGGTGCTGGTCGCGCCGTGTCCCAATTCCCTGACGATCTCGTATTTTCCGACCTTGTCCATGCCTGAATTCCTTGTGCCGCCCTCTCTTTGACTCACACGTACCCTCTCCTCAATCCTCTCCCGCAAGCGGGCGAGGAGGCGAACGAGAAAGGCAATCTTTTGCCGCGCGCATTCTGAGGGTTAGACCGTCCCCTGTCCAGAAACCCCACTTTTTTGGCGGAAATACTGATGTGCGGAGGAACTCGCCGGGGCCGGTGCTATCATACCGCCCATGCAAAGATACCTCCTCTCGCTGTTGCTGGCCCTGCCCTTGCCCGCTCCTGCTGACGGCCTGCCCGACTTGGGCGACATATCGCAGGAAGCGATCTCGCCGCAGATGGAACGCCAGATCGGCGAGCAGAGCATGTTCCAGATCCGCGCCAGCCAGAATTATCTGGATGACCCGGAGGTCAACGACTACCTCAACCGTCTCGGCGGACGGCTGGTCGCCTACAGCAGCGAACCGGGGCAACCGTTCGAATTCTTCGCCCTCAACGACAACGCCATCAACGCTTTCGCCATCCCCGGCGGCGTGGTCGGCGTGAATACCGGCCTGATCCTGCTGGCACAGAACGAGTCGGAACTGGCCTCGGTGCTGAGCCACGAGATCTCGCATGTCACGCAGCATCATTACGCGCGCATGGTCTCCGGCCAACAATATGACTCGCTCGCCGCGCTGGCCACGGTCGCCGTTGCCATCCTCGCCGCGCGCAACAATCCGGATGCGGCCAACACCGCCATCGTCGGCGCCCAGGCCGGAACCCTGCAGCGCCAGCTCAATTTCACGCGCGAGCATGAAAAAGAGGCTGACCGCATCGGCATCGGCATCCTCGAAAAATCCGGCCTCGACACGCGCGCCATGCCCTCCTTCTTCGAGCGCATGCAAAAAGCCACGCAGCTGCTGGAAGGGAACACTCCGTCCTATCTGCGCACCCACCCGCTCACGTCCGAGCGCATCGCCGACGTCGATGGCCGCGTGCAGCAGATCCCCTTCCACTTGGTGCCGGACAGCTTGGACTTCCAGTTGATCCGCGCGCGCCTGATCGCCACCCAGAGAATGGCGCCGGATGCGGTCGCCTACTTCGATGGCGCGCTGGGCGAAAAGAGATTCGGAAACCCGGTCGCGCAGCGCTACGGCTTGGTGCTGGCGCTGCTGCGCGGCAGCCAGCCGCAACGCGCACAGCAGGAGTTCGCCGTCCTGCGCAGGCAAGCGCCGCACAACGCGACGATAGCGGCGCTGGAGGGACAGATCAGGCGCCTGGACAAACAGGACAAGGATGTCGCCGCGTTCTATCGCAACGCGCTCAAGGATTTCCCGCAGCACCATGCGCTGATCTACGACTACGCCGAAGTGCTGCTGCAGGAACACCGCTACGAGGAAGCGCTCAAGCTGCTCGACGAGCAGGTCGCGCTGAACGGCAACGACCACAAGCTCTACGCGCTGCAGGCACGAGCTTATACTGCGCTGAATCGGCATCAGGAAGCGCACCACGTGCTCGCCTACAACTACATCCTGCACGGCGACCTGCACGGCGCGATCGAACAGCTGGAACTCGCCCGGCGCGCGGGCAACGACTACTACCAGCTCTCCACCATCGAGAGCGAACTCAGGCAGTTCCGCGAGATCGCCGCCAGCTACGACAAGAAGCGCAAATAAAAAAGCCTCGCATCGCTGCGAGGCTTCCCGTCACGACATCCCCCGGCGTCCGGGCTCAGGCAACCGCCAGATACATTCCGCACAGCGCGATACCCGCGCCCGCAACGGGCACCAGCCGCTGCCGCGTCGCCCGTTGCATGCCCAGTCCGAACAGCACGCCCGTCAGGTGCAGCGCCGCCGTCGTCAGCAGGAAGCCGGCGGCGTATGCCGGGGCGGAAGCCGCGTCCGGCATCTCCATGCCGTGCGCGTGACCGTGGCACAGTGCGAACAGGCCGACCACGGCGCCGCTCAAGGCGAGCGGCAGACGGACCGCCGCAGCGACCAGCACGCCCAGCGCCAGCACGGACAGCACGATCCCCTGCTCGGCGAACGGCAGCACGCCACCCGCCATCCCCATCGCACCGCCCAATGCCATCACGCCAACAAACGTGAGCGGCATCGCCCAGACGGCGCGCCCCCCCATCTGGGCCGCCCACAGGCCGACCGCCAGCATCGCGCACACGTGGTCCAGGCCGAAGGCCGGATGCATGAGACCGTGCAGGAAACCGCCGGCATCGCCGGCTCCGACATGCGCATAAGCGCAGCCCGGCAGCAATGCGCCGGCCGCGACCCCTGATACCAGATGCAATACCGATCTACTCATGACATCCTCCTCAAGAAACGTTCTCCATCAAGGCAATGCGTGACCAAATCCACCCGCGCAATCTATCACACTCGACGCCGGCGGGTAGCCACCGACATCCCCGGTGGCGCAGACATCAGCATATCCGCGGCAGCTGCTCGCCCGCCAGCCAGTCCACCACGCGGCGGCCGCCCAGCCGGGTGGTCATCTGCACGAAGCCGTGCGCGTCCTCCACCACCTCGCCGATGACTGCCGCCTCGCCCGCGAGCGGATGGGCGCGCATCGCTTCCAGCAGGCGCTGCGCGTCGTCCGCCGCGCAGATCGCAATCAGCTTGCCTTCGTTCGCCACATACAAGGGATCGAGCCCGAGAAACTCGCACGCCGCCGCAACCGGCTGATTCACCGCGATGGCGGATTCCTGCAGCAGCATGCCCACGCCGGATTGTCTGGCGATCTCGTTGAGCGTGGTCGCCAGCCCGCCGCGCGTCGGGTCACGCAGCACGCGCAGCTGCGCGCCGCTGTCCAACATGGCCGCGACGAGGCCGTGCAGCGCGGCGGTGTCCGAAACGATGGGCGCGGAGAAAGTCAGCCCCTCGCGCTGCGACAGAATCGCCATACCGTGGTCACCTATGGTCCCGGACAGCAATATCCTGTCGCCCGGCCTCGCGCGGTCGCCAGAGAGCTGGAGGCCGTCGCGCACCACCCCCACGCCCGTCGTGCTGATGAACACGCCGTCGCCCTTGCCCTGCTCCACCACCTTGGTATCGCCGGTGACGACGGGCACTCCCGCCTCGCGCGAGGCCCGCGCCATCGACTCGACGATGCG